>JAABRN010000490.1 GCA_011390855.1 Hydrogenophaga sp.
CGATGACCGCTCAACTGATCAACGGCACCGTCCTCTCGCAAAAAATCCGGACCGAGGTCGCTGCGCGCGCCTCAGCGCTTACCGCAAAAGGCGTTCAGCCCGGCCTGGCAGTCATCCTCGTGGGCGAAGACCCCGCCTCTGCCGTGTATGTGCGAAACAAGGTCAAGGCCTGCGCTGAAGCTGGCTTGCATTCGGTGCTGGAGCGGTACGAAGCCAGCCTGACAGAAGCAGCCCTGCTGGAGCGCATCCAGGCCCTGAACGACGACCCGACCATTCACGGCATCCTGGTACAGATGCCGTTGCCCAGACACATCAACCCGCAACGCGTGATCGAGACCATCTCCACCGCCAAGGATGTGGATGGCTATTCGGTACAGAGTGCCGGCGACTTGATGAGTGGCCTGCCCGGGTTCCTCCCTTGTACGCCGTACGGCTGCATGAAGCTCATTGAGAGTACCGGCATCGATCTGCGCGGCAAGCACGCGGTGGTGATCGGTCGCAGCAACACGGTGGGCAAGCCCATGGCGCTGCTGCTGCTGCAAGCGAACGCCACCGTCACGGTCTGCCACAGCGCCACCACCGACCTCAAGGCGCACACGATCCAGGCCGATGTGATCGTGGCAGCCGTGGGCAGGCGCGATGTGCTGACCGCCGACATGGTCAAGCCAGGCGCATTGGTGATCGACGTGGGCATGAACCGCAACGAAGAAGGAAAGCTCTGTGGCGACGTTGACTTCGAAGGCGTGAAGCAGGTGGCTGGATGGATCACCCCTGTGCCTGGTGGTGTGGGCCCCATGACCATCGCCATGCTGCTGGTCAACACGCTCGAATCGGCCGAGCGAGCGCTCTCCTGACCGTTGCGTCCGGGCCAGCGGCCTCCCCTGGCTGGCGAGCCCCCCAACCCAGCAGGAGCAACGTGAGGCGCTTCAGCGCTTTGCCGCCGCCGATGGGATAATCCCTGGATGAGCATCACCTACAAAGACGAAGCGGGCATTGCGGGCATGCGCGTGGCCGGGCGCCTCGCATCCGAAGTGCTGGACTACCTCACGCCCCTCATCCAACCGGGTGTCACCACGCTCGAAATCGACCGGCTGGCCGCCGAGTTCATGAAACAGCAGGGAACCGTTTCTGCCACCATCGGCTACCAGCCCAGCGGCTATCCGCCCTACCCCGGTCATCTGTGTACATCGGTCAATCAGGTGGTGTGTCACGGTATTCCGGGTGAGAAACCCTTGAAAAAGGGCGACATCCTCAATGTGGATGTGACCGTGATCAAGGACGGCTGGTACGGTGACAACAGCCGCATGTTCCTCATCGGAGGCGAGGCCGCCTGCACGATTCAGGCACGGCGGCTATGCCAGGTGACCTACGAAGCCATGTGGAAAGGCATTGCCATGGTCAGGCCGGGCATTCGTCTTGGCGACATCGGTCATGCGATACAGACCTACGCCGAAGCCAACGGCTTCTCGGTGGTGCGCGAATTTTGCGGCCATGGCATCGGGCAACGGTTTCATGAAGATCCTCAGGTCCTTCACTACGGCCGGCCCGGCACACTGGAAGAACTCAAGGAAGGCATGACCTTCACCATTGAGCCCATGATCAACGCGGGTCGTCGCGAGATCAAGGAAATGGGAGATGGCTGGACGATCGTCACCCGAGATCGCTCGCTTTCTGCACAGTGGGAACACACCGTTCTGGTCACGCCCACAGGGTATGAGGTACTGACCTTGTCTGCGGGCAACCCGCCAGTGCCCGCCTTCGTCATGTCCGAAGCTGCCACTGCGAGCGCCTGAAGCCATGTCGACGCCTGCGCACACCCTCGGTGTGAACGACCTGGGCGTGCTGCGCCTGCAATACCGTCGAGACAAAGCGGCCTTGCTGGCCCAGTTGGGTATTGAGGGCCCTTCTACCCGAGGCGTGCGAAGCGCATTGCAACGGCTATCCAAGCTGACCGACCAAACCCTGCGGGATCTCTGGACACGATCGGGTTTCGGCCCAGGCTCTTGTCTGGTGGCTGTCGGCGGCTACGGCCGCAGTGAACTGTTTCCCTATTCAGACGTCGACGTGCTGGTGCTGTTGCCTGATGGCAGCACGCCGGACACAGACACTGTCTTGAAAGCCCGACTGGAAGGTTTCATCGGCGCCTGTTGGGATCTGGGTCTGGAGATTGGATCCAGCGTTCGCACGGTCGCGGAATGTGTAGACGAGTCGCTGCGCGATGTGACGGTCCAGACCTCGCTGCTCGAAAGCCGGTTGGTGTGCGGAAGCAAGTCGCATTTCACGCGCCTGGTGGCCAAGCTGGGCGAAGTCATGGACCCCAAGGCTTTCTTCGTTGCCAAGAAGCTTGAAATGCGCCAGCGCCACAACAAGTTCGAGAACACGCCCTACTCCCTGGAGCCCAACTGCAAAGAGTCACCCGGCGGCCTGCGCGACCTGCAGATCATTCTCTGGGTGGCCAAAGCCGCAGGATTGGGCCGCAGTTGGGACGAGCTGGCACGAAAGGGGTTGGCAACGCCTCTGGAAGCGCGCCAGATCAAGGCCAATGAAGCCCTGCTCAGCCTCATTCGAGCCCGACTGCACCTGCTGGCCAACCGACGTGAAGACCGCCTGGTTTTCGACTTGCAGACGTCGGTGGCCGAGTCTTTCGGTTTCCGGGCGCACGTGCCCGCCGTGCTGACTGGTGCAGCGCCAGAACTGCATGCAGCACCCACCTCCCGGGGCACCCGCCGGGCCAGTGAGGCGCTCATGAAGCGCTACTACTGGGCAGCCAAAGCCGTCACCCAGCTCAACCAGATTCTTCTGCTCAACATTGAAGAACGTCTCAACAGCGACGAGATCGGCGTCGACCGGTTGCGCCCGCTGAACGAACGGTTCTTCGACAAGGGCGGCATGCTGGAGGTGGCCAACGACAACCTTTATGCCCAACAGCCGCACGCCATTCTGGAAACCTTCCTGCTGTACCAGACCACGGTAGGCGTCAAGGGCCTTTCGGCACGCACACTGCGTGCCCTCTACAACGCCCGCCCGGTCATGAATGCGCGCTTCCGAAGCGACCCGGTGAACCGTGCAACCTTCTTGCGCATTCTTCAAGAGCCCGAGGGCATCACACACGCGATCCGCCTCATGAACCAGACCTCGGTGCTGGGCCGCTACCTCTGGGTGTTCCGGCACATCGTCGGGCAAATGCAGCACGATCTGTTTCATGTCTACACGGTGGACCAGCACATCCTGATGGTGCTGCGCAATGTGCGCCGGTTCTTCATCGCCGAGCACTCGCACGAATACCCCTTCTGCTCGCAACTGGCCGCTGGTTGGGACAAGCCCTGGATCCTTTATATCGCTGCGCTGTTTCACGACATCGCCAAAGGGCGTGGGGGTGATCACTCCGAACTGGGCGCGCGGGATGTGAGGATCTTCTGTCGGCAGCATGGCATCGCACGTGAAGATGCAAGGTTGATCGAATTCCTGGTGGCCGAGCACCTGATCATGAGTCGCATGGCCCAGAAGGAAGACCTCAGCGACCCCGAAGTGATCAATGCTTTCGCACAGCGCATTGGCAACGAGCGCTACCTCACCGCGCTGTACCTCCTGACCGTGGCAGACATTCGAGGCACCAGCCCCAAGGTATGGAATGCATGGAAGGGCAAGCTGCTCGAAGACCTGTACCGCTACACACTGCGTGCACTGGGCGGGCGCGCACCCGATCCCGGCGCCATGATTGAAGCTCGCAAGCGTGAGGCACTTTCCATTCTGGCCCTTCATGCCCTGCCCCACCAGGCACACAAGGCGCTTTGGGACACGCTGGATGTGAGCTACTTCATGCGCCATCAGGCCGACGAAATTGCCTGGCACACACGGGTATTGACGCGCCAGATTGCCCAGTCCAGCAGCTCCGCTGCGCCCCCTGCAGACAGCAAGGCCATTGTTCGCGCCCGCCTCTCGCCCGCTGGAGAAGGCTTGCAGGTCCTTGTGTACGCAGCAGATCAGCACGACCTGTTTGCGCGCATCTGCGGCTACTTTGATACGTCCGACTTCAGCATTCTGGATGCACGTGTGCACACCACACGTGACGGGCACGCGCTGGACACCTTCCAGGTGGTGGCATCCGCGTTGTCCGATCACTACCGCGAACTGATTGCCATGGTGGAGAACAACCTGGCGCGCACCATTGACGATCGCGGCCCTTTGCCATTACCCAGCAAGGGACGTCTCTCACGCCGGGTCAAGAACTTCCCCGTCAATCCAAGGGTGGACCTGCGGCCAGACGACAAGGCGCAGCGTTGGCTGCTGAGTGTCTCTGCCAGTGATCGGGCGGGTCTTCTGTACTGCATTTCTCGGGTACTCGCCCGCCACGACATCAGCGTGCAACTGGCCAAGATCACCACGTTGGGGGAGCGTGTTGAAGACACGTTTCTCATCAGCGGGCCCCAGCTGCAAGTCAACCGCCGCCAGATTGAAATCGAAACCGAGCTCCTGGAGACACTTGAAGGATAGGGTCCGCAGCGCTGGCAGGTCTACCTGCTGACGCGCGCCTCAGTCGTCATCCTGCGGCAGGCCGGGGAAAAGTTCGGCGGTGAAGCCGAACTGGGAGAAATCGCGCATGCGCATGGGATAGAGTTTTCCCCAAAGGTGGTCGCACTCGTGCTGCACCACGC
Organism: Hydrogenophaga sp.; assembly: GCA_011390855.1. Lineage (GTDB taxonomy): Bacteria > Pseudomonadota > Gammaproteobacteria > Burkholderiales > Burkholderiaceae_C > Hydrogenophaga. Next base: position 4,656 of record JAABRN010000490.1, read on the forward strand.
GGGCATGAAAACCGTCCACGGTGCGGTCAATGGCCTGCCCCTGGGCATCAAAACCCTGATAGCGAATGCGCTGCCAGCGGGGCACAAGGCCTCGCATTCCCGGCACGGAGAGACAACCCTCCCAGCCATCTTCTTCTTCGTCCCCCAGGGGCGTGATCACCGGGTTGATCAGCACCGTTCGCGGCACCAGCGGCGCATCCGGATAGCGGGGATTGGGGCTTTCGCGGCCGAACACCACCACCTGCAGATCCACGCCAATCTGCGGTGCAGCCAGCCCTGCCCCATCGGCATCGGCCATCGTGTCCTCAAGATCAACAATCAATTGGTGAAGCTCAGGCGTATGGAAAGCACTGACGGGCTTTGCCATACGAAGAAGACGGGGGTCTCCCATTTTGAGAATGCGGTGTACGGTCATGGCGGGGAAAAAAACGTGGCATTGAACTGGCTTCATTGTCGTGCACCTTTGCACCAGTGGGCCCGAAGCACACAAGCCCTAGACTACGAGATTGGCTCATGTTCCTCATTGCAATGTCCGTCCACCCGTTTCTCTTGAAGGCCTTGCGCCAAACTTCCATCTGCCTGGCTGTCACGCTAGGCGTGGCGCATGCATCCAACGCACCAGCGGAGACAGCTGCACCGGTAGCCGCCGTGGCAGCAGCGACAGCAGAGCCTTCCTCATCCGCGCAGGCGCTGTTTTCCCGCACCAAGGACGGTATTGTTCAGGTGCGGGTGCTGCTGTCCAGTGCCAACGAGCAGTCGTCGCTCGGCTCCGGTTTTCTGGTGCGCGACGACGGTCAACAAGGCGCCTGGGTGGTCACCAACTACCATGTGATATCTGCGTTGGCCATCCATCCCCAGCGCTACAGGATGGAACTCAGGGGCACCAACCAGCGTGTGGTGGAAGCCGAGCTGGTTGCGATCGATGTGATTCACGATCTGGCGGTTCTGCGCACCAAGCCCGTCGCCCAAACGCCCGCGTCCAGCTGGCCTGTGCTCACCTTGAGTGAGCAGTCGCTCGCGCAGGGTTCACCGGTGTTTTCGCTCGGCAACCCGCTGGAGCTAGGGTTCCTGATTTCCGAAGGCATCTACAACGGTTCAGTCGAAACGCGCCTCTATGAGCAAATGCTTTTCTCAGGCTCCATCAACTCGGGCATGAGCGGCGGGCCGGCAATCGATCAACGCGGCCACGTCGTCGGCGTGAACGTGGCGACGCGACGCGATGGACAGCAGCTGAGCTTTCTGGTGCCTGTGCAATACGCCAAAAATTTGCTGGATCGATCGTGGGCATCAGCTCCACGGACCGAGTGGCGCAGCCAGATCGCCCAGCAACTGCTTGAACACCAGCAGTTCGTGACTCAGAAAATGTTGGCCCAGCAAGAGCCGCAAGCTGCAGAAGACCAGAACACCCAGACGGCAGGCTTCTCGGCCCAATCCCTTGCAGACCGATCGGTACCCACGCTTCACGGTACCCTCACCCGCTGCTGGGCACAAGGGCGCGATGGCGAGCGACTCCGTTTTTCGCGAGACCGACTGAACTGCAGCCTCAGGGAAGACGTCTTTGTTCGCAACAGTCTGTACACAGGCACCCTGGAACTCGAACACGACCTGTTGCGCAACGACAAGCTCACCACGCCACAGTTTCTGGAGCTGGGCGTCGGGATGGGTTTTGTGAGGAACGGCCAGACGGGCGAGTTGACGCCCAACCGCTGCACGGACGCCTACATAAAAGGCGGAGAAAGGGTCTACCGTGCGGCCATCTGCGTGCGCGCCTACCGGAAATTCCCGGGCCTCTATGACTACACCGTGCGGGCCACCCAGGTGGACGATGCGCGCGAGCGATTGAGCAGCCAGCTGACCTTGCGAGGGTTTTCCTTTGACAACGCCCAGAAGCTGGGACAGCTGTTTCTGGAGCGCCTGCAATGACCTGGTACGTTGAACATCTGCACCGCGACGGCACGGTGCTGGCTCGTGTACCTGTGCGAGGCGACGTATTCCGGATTGGCCGCGCGCTGGACAACGATCTGGTGCTGGACGACCTGCACATTGCCGCGCATCACGCCACGCTGCAACCGGGTGCCGACAGCACCGCCCTCTTGCGCGACCTGGGCAGCAAAAATGGCATCGCGCCCGCCAAAGGCAAACGCAGCCAGGCATTGCTCATTGCCAACGAGCAACCGGTTCGCGTGGGGCAGCAACTGATCCGGGTGCGCTGCAGTGAGTGGCCCATCCCCCCCGAAATCGCATTGAGTTCCAGTCGCTTTGGCCTCTGGGCGGTTCTCGCCCTGCTGGGGGTGGTGGCGTACACGCTCTGGGAGCTCTGGTTGACCGATGTGCAGGACAAGTCGCCACCTTACCTCTATGGCATCAGTGGCATCATCGGCGCCGTGGCGTTGTGGAGCAGCTTGTACGCGGTGTTCGGGCGCCTGATCAGCGGCATGGACCGGTTCACCACCCACCTCTTCATCGCCTGCTGCGGCTATCTCGCATCCGCGGCCGCCAGTGACCTGCTCGATGCCCTGGCGTTTGCTGCCGGATGGGTGTGGCCGCTTCAGATCTCACCGTACGTACTGATCGGCATCGTGGCGCTCACAGTCAGGGCCCACCTGCGACAGGCAGATCCCCGTCACTGGCCCACCACGCGCTGGGCGTGGGGGTTGGTGACGCTGGCAGTGCTTTTCGTGCCGGTGACCCAGGAGTGGATATCCAACCGCCAGCTCACGTCCATCCAGACCATGGACATCCTCTCCTACCCATCCCTGCGACTGGCTGCACCGACATCGATCGAGGACTTCACACAGAAGGCGACCGTGCTGCAGCAGCGAGCCGACCTGGCCAAAGATCAGGAAGCAGATGCGGAGGAAGCGATGGATGATGAGTGACAAGATGCAGCGCCATGGATGCCGTTGCCCGCCCCGCCCGAACGTATTGCCATACTGAACGTCTACACCCTTCGGTAGTGGGCCGCCGCTAAGCTTCGCCAGCCAGGATCGCAAGCATGCCCGCTTCGTCCAGCACGGGCACACCCAGCACCATGGCTTTGTCCAGCTTGCTGCCAGCCTCGGTGCCCGCCACCACGTAACTGGTCTTCTTGCTCACCGACCCAGCCACTTTGGCCCCCGCAGCCTCCAGCCGCTCCTTGGCTTGCTCACGGCTCAGTGTGGGAAAGGTGCCCGTCAGCACAAAGGTCTTGCCGGCAAGGGGCTGAGGAGCGCGCTCGGCGGGTTCGCCCTCTTCCCAATGCAGGCCGCATGCGCGCAGCTGCTCCACCACCTCCCGGTTGTGGGGCTGTTCAAAAAAGGTGTGCAAGCTTTGGGCCACCACCGGTCCCACGTCATTGACTTCGAGGAGCTGCTCCAAGCTGGCGTCCATGATGCGGTCCAGCCCACCAAAATGGCGCGCCAGGTCCTTGGCCGTGGTTTCTCCCACGTGGCGAATACCCAGGCCAAACAGGAATCGCGGCAGCGTGGTCTGCTTGGACTTTTCCAGGGCAGCGACAATATTCTGCGCTGACTTGTCGGCCATGCGGTCGAGCTGCGCTAGCGCCACAAAGCCGAGCCGGTACAGATCGGGCAAGGTCCTGACCAGGCCTGCCTCCACCAGCTGCTCCACCAGTTTGTCGCCCAAGCCCTCGATCTCCACCGCGCGCCGCTGGGCGAAATGGAGAATGGCTTGCTTGCGCTGGGCACCGCAAAACAGGCCTCCGGTGCAGCGGTAGTCGGCTTCACCCTCCTCGCGAACAGCGGCACTGCCACACACCGGACACTCCCTCGGCATGGAAAAGGGTTCGGCATTCGCGTTGCTGCGGCGCTCCACCAGCACCGACACCACCTCGGGAATCACATCGCCCGCGCGGCGCACGATCACCGTGTCGCCAATCCGGACGTCTTTGCGGCGCGCTTCATCCTCGTTGTGCAAGGTGGCGTTGGTGACGGTCACGCCCCCCACGAACACAGGGGCCAGCTTGGCCACGGGTGTGAGCTTGCCGGTGCGTCCCACCTGCACGTCGATGGCCAGCACAGTGGTGAGCTGCTCTTGCGCGGGGTACTTGTGCGCGACCGCCCAGCGGGGTTCGCGGCTGACAAAGCCCAGTTGTCTTTGCAGGGCAAGCGAGTTCACCTTGTAGACCACCCCATCGATGTCGTAGGGCAACTGGTCGCGGGCCGCACCGATGCGCTGGTGGAAAGCCACCAGCTCGTCTGCGCCGGTGCAAAGCGTGGTCTGCTCGGCCACAGGAAAACCCCAGTCCTTCAGCCGCATGAGCATGTCGAAGTGGGTGCCGAACTCTGGGCCCCCCTGATCCGGCAGCGTGACCTCGCCCAGGCCGTAGGCGAAAAAGCTCAAGGGGCGTTGTGCGGCAATGGCGGAGTCGTGCTGGCGCACCGCGCCCGCGGCCGCGTTTCGCGGATTCACAAAGGTCTTTTCGCCTTTGGCTCCCTCGGCGATGCGGGTGCGCTGGCGCTCGTTGAGCGCATCAAAGTCGTCCCGGCGCATGTAGACCTCGCCACGCACTTCGAGCACAGCCGGCACATCCTGCGGCAATCGCAAGGGCACAGACTTCACGGTGCGCAGGTTGTGCGTCACGTCTTCGCCCACTTCACCATCGCCACGGGTGGCCGCCAGCACCAGCACGCCCTCTTCATAGCGCAGGCTCATGGCGAGGCCGTCGAACTTGAGCTCGGCCACGTAGGACACGGGGGGGTCGGTCTCCTTCAAGACGAGTGCACGACGCACACGGCTGTCAAACTTGCGGGCGCCACTGGGTTCGGTGTCGGTCTCGGTATTGATCGAGAGCATGGGCACGCGATGCCGCACCGCAGCGAGCTCGTCGAGCACGCGTCCGCCCACCCTCTGCGTGGGCGAGTCGGGCGTGAGCAATTCGGGGTACAAGGCTTCCAGCGCCTGAAGCTCGCGAAAGAGGCGGTCGTACTCCACATCGGGAATTTCGGGATCGTCGAGGGTGTAATAACGATGGGCGTGGTGATGAAGTTGCTCACGCAATGCGGCAGCTCGGTCCGATGGCGACGCATCAGAAGAAAAGAGATCGGGTGTGCTCATTGAAAAAGATCACGCTGGGTTGTGGGTGGAGCCGACCAGATGCGTTCGGCGCGGGCACCCTTCACGCCGCTGGGGATGCGCAGTGGTTCAACTGCTTCGCGCCAGCATCAGGAAAAAAGTCGCCGTGCCTGTGGGGAACCCGCAGACAGGTCGCGGGTGTCCAGTGCATCGTAGAGGTTCTCAAGGTCGGCCCCGATGCTGTCCATGGTCTCTATCGATAGCAACTGGCCGGCGTCATCGGTGATCACACCGTCCATGACCTGAGCCAAAGCGACGGCGGCCTGGCGCATGCGCTGGAACGGTTGTTCGCTGCGCGGCACGTGGGTCACCTCCAGGGCAAGCGCCACTTCGCGCAACGCGGTTTGTTCCGGGTCCTCTGCCATGGCCGCCTGCGGGTCAAACGTCAAACTCAGAATGGGTGCCTTGCCACCTTGACTGCCTGGCAACACCATGCGACCAGGCAACACGCCGGCAACAAAACCCAGCTGAGCCGCGTTCTGCGTCAGGTAGCCGGGGCTCCAGGCGGCCCGGCGGGCGCGAAGCGTGAAACCGAGCTGGGCATCGTGCCCACTGGCAAAGGCGTCAAGCTCCCGAGCGCGAGCCACCTCGCCGCGCATGTCAGGGAAATCCGGGGTGGCGCCCACAGCGTCGGCATAGGCCTGCGCTTTCACAACGAACTCAGAGAATTCAATATCGTTGAGCGGTCCGGCCCGGTTGGCCAGTTGCACACCGGCCTGCAAGAAGCGGTAACGCTGCCCCAGGCGCGGCGTCTCCCATTCGCCGGTGTCTTCGCACTGTGCTTCCACGGCAAAGGGTTTGCTCCCCACGCGGCGTGTGCCCGGCATCGCGGCCAGCAGCGCATCACCAGACACCTGGCCTTCCAGCAACAGCGGCGTGATGACATCAATGAGCGCGTCCAGGCCAGGCCGTTTTTCCGGGGTGACGATCACATGGTTGAGCGTGACCGGGATCGCTGGTGGAACCTGCGGAACAGGCTGGCCAGAAGGGGACGTCGCCACAGCAGCTGGATGCTCCACAGGCCCGCCAGGCCGTGCTTCAACCGAACCCACCTGATCGGTCATCGGTGCATCGTCCAGCACCGGTTCGATCCGGTTGGCCAGTGCATCTTCGGTCGACGCCAGATCATCAAACAGGCGGGGGCCTGGCTGGCCCGGCTCGGCGTCCGGTGTGTCCTGCGGCCGCTCGCGAGCCGTGCGGGGTGCACTCTTGCTTGTCAACCAGGCGTTGTACGCCACCACCCCTGCCAGCACAAGACCGCCAATGATGGCGAGACTGATTTGAAGTGAACTCATGGTGTTTTAGCCATTGCTCAGGTGGATTCAAGCATGCCCGCAGCGGACTCCATGTCCACCGCCACGATCCGGGAAACACCCTGCTCCTGCATGGTCACGCCAATCAGTTGCCTGGCCATCTCCATGGCGATCTTGTTGTGGCTGATGAACAGGAACTGCGTTTCCTTCGACATCGCGGTCACCAGTTTCGCATAGCGCTCGGTGTTGGCGTCATCCAGCGGCGCATCCACCTCGTCCAGCAGACAGAACGGGGCGGGGTTGAGCTGAAAAATGGCAAAAACCAGTGCAATGGCGGTCAGCGCCTTTTCGCCGCCTGAGAGCAAATGAATGGTCTGGTTCTTCTTGCCCGGCGGCTGGGCCATCACCTGAACGCCCGCGTCCAGAATTTCCTCGCCCGTCATCACCAGCTTGGCGTTGCCGCCACCGAACAGCTCGGGGAACATCTTGCCGAAGTGGGTGTTGACCGTGGCGAAGGTGCTGCCCAGCAAGTCACGGGTTTCGTTGTCGATTTTCTTGATCGCGTCTTCCAGCGTGGTCATGGCCTCGTTGAGGTCGGCGCACTGCGCGTCCAGGAACACCTTGCGCTCGCTGGCGGCCGTGAGCTCATCCAGCGCAGCCAGGTTCACCGCACCCAGCGCTTGAATTTCGCGGTGAATGCGGTCAATTTCGCCCTGCATGCCGGCCAGGCGCACATTGCCTTCCTGCACGCTCTGCGCCACGGCGGCGAGGTCGGCCTGCGCCTCTTCCAGCAACTGGCTGTATTGCTCCACACCCAGCCGGGCGGCCTGTTCCTTGAGCTGGAAGTCGGTGATGCGCGACCGAAGGGGTTCCAGTTCGCGTTCGAGCTGGAGGCGACGCTCATCGCTGGCACGTAGCTTGAGGGTGAGGTCGTCGTACTGGCTGCGCAACGCACCCAGCGCCTGTTCGCGTTCGAGCTTCATGGCCAGGGCGTTCTGCAACCCAGCCTGCGCGGCGGCATCGTTCAGCCGGGCCAGCTCTTCGGCGGCCCGCTGCTCTTCGCCGGCCAACGATTTTTCCTGCGAGGCAGCTGTCTCCAGCGAGCGCTGCAATTCGGCTTGGCGTGCCTGGAGGCTGCGCAGGGCAAAGGTGGCCTCTTGTGCGGTGCGCTCCAGGGAACGCTGCTGTTCGCGCGCCTGATTCAGCGCGCGCTCCGCGGCGATCACGGTGTCGTCCAGCTGGGCATGTCGCTCCTGGCTGTCGGCCAACTGCATGTCGAGCTCTTCGAAACGCGCTTCAGCGGTGACGCGACGTTCCTGCAATTCGTCGAGCTGGGCATCCACCTCGGTCAGGTCGGCGTTGATCTGCTCGCTGCGTGCGCGGGTCTGTTCGGCCAGTTGCGTCAGGCGCAGGGCTTCCACCTGCAATTCGTGAGCCCGGCTGCGAGAGTCGGCGGCGTCACGCCGGGCGCTCACCAGCCGTTGGGATGCGTCGGTGTAAGCGGCCTCGGCTCGAACCAGGCTGGTGCGTGCCTGCTCGTTGATCAGCACCTGGGCCTTGAGCTGTTTTTCGATGTTTTCGATTTCCTGCGCGCGCGCCAGCAAGCCTGCCTGCTCACTGTCGGGCGCGTAGAAGCTCACACTGTGCGCCGTGACCGCGTGGCCGCTGGCGACGAAGATCACCTCGCCGCGCTGCAACTGGTCGCGCTGCGCCATTGCCTCTTCCAGGCTGGGCGCCGTCAGGCAGCCGTGCAGCCATTCGCTCAACAGGGCCTGCTGGCCTGAATCGTTCAGCCGCAACCAGGCGGCCAACGGCTTGAGGCCGCTGGTGGAACCCGGTGCGGCGCTACCCGCCGGCGGGCTGTAGAAAGCGAGCTTGGCTGGCGGTGCATCGGTGCCAAAGGCCCGCACCATGTCCAGGCGCGATACCTCCAGCGCACCCAGGCGTTCGCGAAGCGCGGCTTCCAGGGCGTTTTCCCAACCAGTCTCGATGTGGATGCGGCTCCACAGGCCTTGCAGGCTGTCGAGTCCGTGTTTGGCCAGCCAGGGTTTCAGTTTGCCGTCGGTCTTGACCTTTTCCTGCAGCGCCTTGAGCGCCTCCATGCGCGCCGAGAGGTCGGCTTGCCGGGCAGATTCCTGGTTGACCGCCTGCTGCGCTGCCCGGCGTGCGTCATCGAGCTGGGGGACGCTGTCCTGCAGCTCCTGCAGCACGGCGTCATTCAACTCCGCTGCCTCTTGTGCACGGTTGAGGTGGCTTTGGGCGTCCAGCAGCCGTGCCTCATCAGGTGCAGCCAGCGTGCTCCGATCGGCGTTCAGCCTTTCACGGCGCTGATTGAGTGAGCGGCTCTGCTCTTCAATGTTGCGCTGCTCAGCGGCCAGCACCTGAATCTGCTGCTGCACCTGCGTGACACTGGCTCGCTGCTCGTTGGCGCGGGCCTGGGCCTGGCGCAGACTGTCCTCGAGCGCGGGCAAGGCCCCCGATTGTTCTTCTCCCTGTGCCGCCAGAACGACCGACTGGTCTTCCGCCGCCACCATGGTTTCGGCCAGCTGTTCCAGCTCGACGGCTGCATCTTCGCTGCGAGTGGACCAAGAAGCGATCTGATCCTTCAGTTGCACCAGGCGCTGTTCCACCCGCGTGCGGCCCTCCACCACGAAACGGATCTCGGCTTCGAGCTTGCCCACCTCGGCACTGGCTTCATAGAGCCTGCCCTGCGCCTGATTGACCTGATCGCCCGCGGCGTAATGCGACTGGCGGATGGTTTCCAGCTCGGACTCGATGCGCCGCAGATCGGCGGTGCGGGCTTCCAGGTCGTTGACCGCCTGGGCCGCATCGGTCTTCACCTTGACCTGATCGGCCTCGGCTTCGCTGCGCTTCAGGAACCAGAGCTGGTGCTGCTTGAGCGTGACACCGGCTTGCAACTGGTTGTACTTCGCCGCTACCTCGGCCTGCTTTTCCAGTTTGTCCAGGTTGGCGTTGAGCTCGCGCAGGATGTCTTCGACCCGGGTGAGGTTCTCGCGCGTATCGGCCAGCCGGTGGGCCGTCTCCCGCCGACGCTCCTTGTATTTGGACACCCCGGCCGCCTCTTCCAGGAACAGCCGCAACTCTTCAGGCTTGCTCTCGATGATGCGGCTGATGGTGCCCTGACCAATGATGGCGTAGGCACGCGGGCCCAGGCCTGTGCCGAGGAACACGTCCTGCACGTCGCGGCGGCGCACCGGCTGGTTGTTGATGTAGTAACTGCTGGTGCCATCGCGCGTGAGCACGCGCTTGACGGCGATTTCGCCGAACTGGCCCCACTGACCGCCTGCGCGGTGGTCGCTGTTGTCGAACACCAGTTCCACGCTGGAGCGGCTGGCCGGCTTGCGTGTGTTTGTCCCGTTGAAGATCACGTCCTGCATGGATTCACCACGCAGCTCGCTGGCCTTGGATTCGCCCAGCACCCAGCGCACCGCATCCATGATGTTGGACTTGCCGCAGCCATTGGGCCCCACCACGCCCACCAGTTGGCCTGGGAGCATGAAGTTGGTGGGTTCGGCGAAAGACTTGAAGCCGGAGAGCTTGATGGAGTTGAGACGCACGACGCTGCTTGAATTCGAGAAGAAGGGAAGCACCCGCCAGAGCTGGCACGGCGGGGAAATGATACCCCGCTACAACAGGCTGAAAGTACACACTTTGACACCCCCGGCATGAGGGTTGACGCGAGGCAGGCCCACCCCACAGATAATTGAGGGATGAATCCGCTTCTCTCCCGCCTGCAGCCCTACCCATTTGAGCGCCTGCGCAAGCTTTTTGAAGGCGTGACGCCCAACCCCGCGTTCGACCCCATCAGCCTGGGCATTGGTGAGCCCAGGCATGCGGCGCCTGAATTCCTCAAACAAACGCTGGCAGCTGCGCTGGACACGGGCTTGAGCAATTACCCCGCCACCGCAGGACAACCTGCCTTGAGACAGGCCTGTGTCGACTGGCTCAAGCGGCGTTACGGTGTGAGCGTGGATCCGTCCACACAGGTGCTGCCGGTGAACGGCTCCCGGGAAGCGCTGTTTGCCTTCGCTCAAACCGTGCTGGACCCCACACAACCCGGCGCCACAGTGGTGTTTCCCAACCCCTTCTACCAAATCTACGAGGGTGCAGCGCTGCTGGGTGGGGCGCAGCCCCACTATGTGGCGAGCGACCCCGAGCGCAATTTCGCAGCGGATTGGGCCAGTGTTCCTGAAACCGTCTGGGCACGAACACAATTGCTGTACGTGTGTTCACCTGGCAATCCCGCAGGCGCCGTGATGCCACTGGACGAGTGGCGCGCGCTGTTTGAACTCAGCGACAGACACGGGTTCGTGATCGCATCCGACGAGTGCTACAGCGAAATCTACTTTCGCGATGAGCCCCCGCTCGGCGGTCTGGAGGCAGCGAAACTGCTGGGGCGAACCAGCTTCCAGCGCCTGATGTGCTTCACCAGCCTGTCCAAACGCAGCAACGTGCCCGGTCTGCGCAGCGGCTTTGTCGCAGGCGATGCCTCGCTGATCAAGCCATTCCTGCTGTACCGCACCTACCACGGAGGAGCGATGTGCCCGGCCACCCAGGCCGCCAGCGCCGCCGCGTGGTCGGACGAAACCCATGTGGAAGAGAACCGTCGCCAGTACCGGGAAAAATTCGCCAGGGTCACGCCAATGCTGGCAGAGGTGCTCGACGTGGCGCTACCGGACGCTTCGTTCTACCTCTGGGCTGGCGTGCCTGCTTCGTTTGGGCAACGGGTGGCCGGGCTGAGCTCAGATGAGGCCTTTTCCCAAGCCCTGCTGGCTCAATACAATGTGACGGTTCTGCCCGGCAGCTACCTGGCCCGTGAATTTGGTGGCGTCAACCCGGGCGAGGGGCGCGTTCGAATGGCCCTGGTGGCCGAAACCACGGAATGCCTGGAAGCCGCCCGCCGCATCGCCGACTTTGTCACCCGCAACGCCTGAGTGGCGCACAGCGATTCTTTTTCATCTTCTGCACAAGCCATATGACACAACAACTGCAATCACTGATCGACAACGCCTGGGACAACCGAGCCGAACTCACCCCGGCCACGGCGCCCAAGGAAGTCATGGACGCCGTGGAGCATGTCATTGCCGAACTCAACTCAGGCACGCTGCGCGTGGCCACCCGGGAATCGGTGGGCCAGTGGACGGTGCACCAGTGGGTCAAGAAGGCGGTTTTGCTGTCGTTCCGCCTCAAGGACAACGAGATCATGCGCAGTGGCGATCTCGCCTTTTTCGACAAGGTTCCCACCAAGTTCGCTGACCTTTCAGACGCTGAAA
>JAABRN010000414.1 GCA_011390855.1 Hydrogenophaga sp.
GGCCACACCGACTGCCATGCCCCACATTCGCATGCGCGTCCAGTCGCCCATGTTGACAATGTCGCTGATGGCACCCATGGTGCAAAAGTGGGTACGCTGGGCAATGAAGCCAAATGTGGCTGCAACAGCAAACGCTGCCCAGAGGACCCATGTGTACAGCCGGTTGAACTCTTCGATTTCCATGGCCGCCATTGTAGGAGCAGGCCCATGAGGGCCCACTTCGGCGGCCATTTGCCGCCACACACCAAGTCAGGCGGTGTCGTTCAGCGAAGGCGCGAGATGCGTTCGCGAGCCACGGTCGCAGCTTCAGATCCGGGATGGATCTTCACAAGATCTTCCAGGGTGCGACGCGCTCCCCTGCTGTCTTTCATTTCCACCTGACTGTTGGCCAACGCCAACATGCCCTCAGGCACGCGCTGGTGCCCCGGGAACTGGGCGATCAGGCGCCGATGGCTCTCGATGGCTTCTGCGTAGGACCGGTTCGCGTACTGGGCATTGCCCAGCCAGTAAAGGACCGACGGGGTGTAGCCACTCTCAGGGTAGCGCTGGAGAAAGCCAGCGTAGGCAGAGGCCGCAGCCGGAAACTCCGAACGCCGCAGCACAGCCATGGCTGCCTCATAGTCACGCTGCTCCGCAGGTGTTGCAGTGAAATCGCGACCGTCCAGCGAAATCCTGGTGGGCTCAACCTGCTTCAGGCGCTCTTCAAGCCCCGACTGCACATCGTTCTGTTGGCGCTTCAGCTCTGACACCTCGCGTGCCAGTTGTTCGTTTTGTCCGCGCAGGTTGGCGACCTCAGATCGGAGTTGCTCGATCTGGTTGGCCAGCTCAAGCAAGCTTCGCTGACCGGTGTTGCCCTGTGATCGGGCCTCTTCGGCCAAGCGGACCTGGCGTGCCTCACTGGCCTCAAACCGCTGACGCAGCTCGATAATGGCTCTGCGGGCCTCATCGTCACCCAGGAAGGCTTGCGCCTGCATGGGTGCGAATATCGAAGCAGCCGCCAGGCTGACGGCTACCAGCTGAAACGAAAACCGCTTCATCGAATGGGGCATGCTCATTAACGGTAGGTGATTTCAACCCGACGATTCTGGGCGAATGCGCTTTCGTCAAAGCCATACACGGCAGGCTTCTCTTCGCCAAAGCTCACTGCCTCCATTTGAGACTCACTCACGCCCAGCAACTGCATCGCCCGGCGAACGGCTTCGGCGCGTTTCTGTCCAAGGGCCAGGTTGTATTCACGCCCTCCACGCTCATCGGTGTGTCCTTCGAGCGCAACCCTGCGACTCGGGTTGGCCTTCAGAAAAGCTGCGTTCGCTTCGAGCGCACCCATGAACTCCTGGCGTACCTCAAAGCTGTCGTAGTCGAAATAGACGACTCGGGCCATGTTGGCAGGTTGCTGCGTGTCAATCCCCGGCACCTGAACACCCGAAACCCCGCTGGGGTCCACACCGCTGCCCGCTCCACCCTGCGTTCCGGCGGCTCCCGCAGCAGCCCCACGATCTTCAATGGGTGCTTCATCAAGTTTGACGTTGGATCCGCAGGCCGCGAGCGAGAACGCCAGAACCACTGCGAAAAAACCACTCGCAACAGAGCGGTATGGGCGTGGAATGGCGGTTGCAGACAGCTTGGTTAGATTGAGCATGAAGGATGACCTTTCAGATTGGATTGAATTTCGAGCGGATGGACGAGAAAGATGATTCACAGGACGGGCATCAACGAGCGAACGGGCCCCACTGAGGTTCGCGAATGTCGCCGCGAGCACCAGCCAGCCGTGTTTTGATGCGCCCATCGACAGTGCTGGTCATGAGTGCCTCCTGTCCATTTTCGCGAGTCGCGTAAATGATGAGGCGGCTGTTGGGAGAAAAGCTTGGGCTCTCGTCCGCACTGGTGGAGGTCAGCGCAGTGACGTTGCCATTGGCCAGCTCCATGACGTGCAGGCGGAAGGCTCCACCCACACGCGAGATATAGGCCAGCCAGCGGCCGTCCGGACTCGGCGAAGGAGAAATGTTGTAGCTGCCCGCAAAGGTCAGGCGCTGCGGATTTCCACCTTGAGCGCCCATGCGATAAATCTGGGGAGAGCCTCCGCGGTCGCTCACGAAAAATATCGAACTGCCGTCTGCAGAGAACACAGGCTCGGTGTCGATACTGCTGGACTGTGTCAACCTGCGCGGTTCACCACCGTTGGCGCTCATCACGTAGATCTGGGCGTTGCCCGAGATGGACAACGTCGCAGCCAGTTGGCTGCCATCTGGAGACCATGAAGGGGCGCTGTTCGAACCCCTGAAGTTGGCCAGCAAACGGCGCCGCCCAGTGGCCACATCGTGGGTGTAGATCACCGGCTTGCGAGACTCGAAGGACACATACGCGAGCTGATTGCCGCCAGGTGCCCAGTTGGGCGAGATGATGGGCTCCGGACTGGTGAGGGCCGCACGCGCGTTCTCACCATCGGCATCGGCCACCCAGAGCACGTGCTGTTGACCCGCTTTGGAAACGTAGGCAATGCGGGTGGCAAACACGCCCTTCTCACCGGTCAGCTTCTCGTACACATAGTCTGCGATTCGATGAGCAGCCAAACGCAGATCCTGCGTCGTCACAGGGTAACTGAGGCCACCGAGGTCTCTGGCCTGAACCACATCCCACAGCCTGAAGCGCACATCGTGCCGACCGTCTGCCATGCGCGTCACGCTGCCGGTCAGCAAAGCGTCGGTGGTGCGTGCCCGCCACGGCGCGAGATCCGGCCGTGACGTCTCGTCGAACTGACCAGGCAGTGGATCCACGAAACGGAACTGTCCGCTGCGCTCCAGATCGGCCCGAACAATGGCAGCCATGTCCTGCCCGACCTGCGCATTTCCCCGAAAGGCAGTGGCAGAAAAAGGGATCTGTGTCATGCCCACACCCGACACTTCAACCCGGAACTGCGCGAGGGCGTTCGAAAAGGGCAACGCACCGGCCGGGAGTAGAACGGCCTGGGAAAGCAAACGTCGCCGTGATAGCGGCCAGTGATCTCGATTCAAATCCTGCATTCCTTATGACTGAATGGCTGCTTTGGCCTCAAAAATCGAATTGAGTTCCCCTTGCAAACCTCCAGCAGATAATACCGGATCAATCTCGGGCACCCGTGACAAGATGTGCCCGAGTGCCCGTGTTTTTTCATGGCACCAAATACAAAGCTCCGTCAGAAGAATCATTCCCGCTTCACCCCTTTCAGGCAGCCACGGACTTGACCGAATCACTTCACGCAAAGCCTTTTCCACAAAGGTCCATCGCCCAAAGGCTGTTACGTTTTTGGCCTTATTTTCAGTCGGCAAAAGCCGGTATCGTGCTAGCGGCCATCTGTTCGGTGGTGGGCGCGTTGACCGAGCCACTCATTCCCGCACTGCTCAAGACGCTGCTGGACCGAGGCTTTGCGCAGGGGGACATTCCGTTGTGGATGGTGCCCGTCGCGCTGATGGGTCTTTTCGGCATCAGAGGCCTGGCCGGTTTTCTCGCTCAGTATGCGCTGTCCCACACCGCCAGCCTCGGTCTTCTGAACTTGCGGCGTGCCATGTTCGTCAAGCTCAATGAATCGCGCATGGACCTTTTTGCCCAGCAAAGCGCCAGCAAACTGTCCAACACGCTGGTGTATGAGGTGCAGACCGGCTCGACCATGCTCGTGAATGCGTTGCTCAGCCTGGCCAAGGACAGCCTGACGATGCTGGCCCTCATGGGCTACCTGATGTACCTGAACTGGAAGCTCACACTGATCGTATTGCTGATCTTTCCGGGACTGGTGATGATCATGCGCGTGTTGTCCCGCCGGCTTTACCGACTGACCCGCTCCAGTCAGCAAGCCACTGACGACCTGGCCTACGTGGTCGAGGAGAACGCACTTGCGCACCGGGTGGTGCGCCTGCATGGTGCGCAGGCCAGCCAGACAGCGCGTTTCAACACCCTGAGTACGGCTCTGCGCCGCCTGGCGCTGAAGTCCACCATCGCGCAGGCCGCCATGACGCCTCTGACACAACTGCTTGCGTCAGCTGCACTGTCGGCGGTGATCGCAGTTGCCCTTTGGCAAAGCAGCAGCAGCGACGTGACGGTTGGCAACTTCGTGGCGTTTGTGACCGCCATGCTGATGCTGGTGGCGCCTATCCGCCATCTGGCCGAGATTGCAGGCCCCATCACCCGGGGACTGGCCGCACTCGAGCGAGGCCTCGATCTCATCGAGAACACACCGGATCAGGTCGGTGGCAGCCATGTGATCGAACAGGCACGGGGCGCAGTGTCCCTGCGCAACGTCTGGGTGAACTATGCATCTCGGGCTGGTAGCGACGGGGAAGCCGATGCCACGCGCGCCGCTTTGAAGGGCATCAGTCTCACGGTAAAGCCGGGTGAGATCCTGGCACTGGTCGGCCCCTCGGGATCGGGGAAGTCCACGCTGGTCAACCTGCTGCCAAGGTTCGTGGACGTGACACAAGGCGAGATCTGCCTCGATGAGGTACCACTGAGCGACTGGGATCTTGGTTGCCTGCGGCGGCAGTTTGCCTTGGTCAGTCAGGATGTGGTCATGCTCAACGACACCTTGGCCGCCAATGTGGCCCTGGGAGACCAAACCGGTTCGCTGGACGAGGCCAGGGTGCTGAACGCGCTGACTTCAGCCAATCTGCTTGATCTCATCCAGCAGCTGCCACAAGGCATCTACAGCAAGGTGGGGCACAACGCGGCGGAGCTTTCGGGCGGGCAGCGCCAGCGCCTGGCGATCGCCCGGGCCATTTACAAGGATGCGCCCGTGCTGATCCTTGATGAAGCCACCTCCGCCCTCGACAACGAATCTGAGCGATTGGTGCAGGAAGCCTTGTCACGACTCATGAAAGGACGCACCACGCTCGTGGTTGCGCACCGCCTGTCCACGATTGAGCATGCCGACCGCGTCGTGGTGCTGGCCAACGGCCAGATCAGCGAGCAGGGGTCACATGTCGAACTGATTGCCGCTGACGGGCTCTACGCCCGCCTGCACGCCCAAGGGTTCAAATCAGATACACAGAGTCAGGCAGAACCAGGTGGAGACACGCCAGCCGATGCAGTGAAGCAGGGCTGACAGTCCCTTTGGCGCTCACTGACGGGAAGGAGGCGAGAAAACCGCGCTGAATCATCCAGGCCTCGGCTTTTGTATCCATGAGAGGCCGGCATTCAGGAAAACGGCGCCTTTGACCAACACCCTTGAAGGGTCAGGTACTCAACACCAAAAAAGCCCGGAAAGCCCTGTTACCAGTGCTTTCCGGGCTGAATGCATTCACCGCGTACCCGGTGGATCAGTCGAATCAGAAGTTGAACTGCAGTCCCAGGCCGAAGTAGTCGAGGTTGCCCCATTTCGGGTTGTCGCTTCCACTACGGCGGTAATGATCGTAGTCAGCCCTGAGCGCCAGGCTCTCGGTCAGGTTGAACGTGGCACCCAGGCCGATCGTGGGTCGTGTCTTGGTTTCGGAGTAAGCATCGCGTCCGGCGACCTGGTTCCAGTGGGTGGTTCTACCGCTGCTGTTGTGGTGCTCAACCCGGGCCACGCCGAGCTTGGCAAACACGCGGGCCTTTTCACTCACGTCCATGCCCAGCGTGGCACGTGCACCAAATGCACGGGTGCCAAACGAATTGACGTAGCCGTTGGCGGCTGAGTATTCCAGGCGCTTGCCCCCCTGGTAAAACACCTCAACGCCCAGCAGATCGTTGATCTGCAAACCAGCACCCGCTTGAGCGCCCGGCTTGCTGTCGCTGGCGCCTACACCCAGTGATGGGTTGGCGGACTGGAAAACCACACTGTCCTTGACCATGCCCACTGTGCCGAAAACGTATGGCGTCATGCCGGTGTCTGCAGGTGCTGGCGCAGGGGGCGGTGTGGCCGCCATCGGCAGAGGTGCAGGAGCAGGTGCGGCTGCAACAGGTGCAGCCGGCGCAGGCGCTGCCACAGGGACTGGTGCTGGCGCCGGGGCGGTTGCAACCGTCACTGGCCTGGGTTTGATGTCCGAGAAGCGGTTGTCGCAACGGGCCATGCTTGCCCGCACGGCTTCGCCTTGCGCGTTCAGGTACAGGTTGATGGGCATGTCCGGGCTGTAAGGCACATATTTGCCTTGCAGAGCCTTGGAAACCCCGTTGCGTCCATCCTTGCGACCGACCCCCAGGTCGCAGGCGCCCTGCGCGTACTGGGGTCCGAGGTCTGCCAGCCGCGCGGTGCGCACGCTGGCTTCACCTCTGCGACGCGAGGGTGGCATGGTGGTGGTTGGCTCGTAAAAACGAGCGCTACCTGCCTGGACGGCCCGATCGCATTCGGCCGCGGTGTCGTAGCCCACGTTGCCTTGGGAGTCGGTGACCATTCCCGCATGCACGTGAAGCGACAACGCAGCCGCACCAATGGCCGAAAGAACGAAAGCTGTTGATTTGAATTGCATAGTGAAGCCAAGGATAGACGTGAAAAAGGAGTCTCGCGGACGGGGACTCTTGTCCTGGTTCGTTGGACAAATCGGCGTCCGCGAAGCTCTTCATTATCAGCTCAGGAGCAAATGCGTTTTGCACGTGGCCGCGCCTCAATCCCATATACGCAACAGCGACGACATTCCGAGAATCCGCCTGTGGCAGTGAAGCTCGCGTCGAACGCTGAGGCAGACCTTGACTCCCGACAGCACGTTCAGAGCAGGACGATGTCGTACTGCTCCTGCGTCATCGAGCCTTCGCTCTGCAGGGAAATGGGCTTGCCAATGAAGTCTGAGAGACCAGCCAGATGCTGACTCTCCTCGTCGAGGAAAAGCTCAATCACCTGGGGCGAGGCCACGACACGGAACTCTCGCGGATTGAATGCTCGCGCCTCTCGAAGGATTTCCCGCAAGATGTCGTAACTGACGCTTCGAGCTGTCTTGACTGTTCCCTTGCCGCTGCAGGCACCGCAGGATTCGCTCATCACATGGGCTAGCGACTCGCGAGTGCGCTTGCGGGTCATTTCAACCAGCCCCAACTGCGAGAAGCCACCGATCATGGTCTTGACGCGGTCTCGCGCGAGCTGCTTGCGAAACTCTGTCAGCACGGCTTCCTTGTGGTCTTCCCGAACCATGTCGATGAAGTCCACGATCACAATACCCCCCAGGTTGCGCAAGCGAAGCTGGCGGGCAATGGTCTGCGAAGCCTCCAGGTTGGTACGAAACACCGTATCGTCAAAGTTCCGGGCTCCCACAAAACCGCCTGTGTTCACATCAACGGTCGTGAGCGCCTCGGTCTGGTCGATGACCAGGTAGCCTCCCGACTTCAGCTCCACGCGCCGACCGAGTGCCCGCACGATGTCTTCATCGATGTTGAACAGATCGAAAATCGGTCGCTCGCCACTGTAGTGCTGCAACTTGTTCACCGTGTCAGGCATGAATTCGCTGGCGAAAGTTCGCAGCAACCCGAACTGCTCCTTCGAATCGATCCGGATGGACTGGGTGTCTGCGCTGACCAGATCACGCAGCACGCGCTGGATGAGACTCAGGTCTTCATGCAACACCGAAGCCGGTGGCTGTCTTGTCGATGCTTCCTTGATTCGCAACCAGGTTTTTCGGAGGTAGGCAATGTCCTCGCCCAGTTCGTCGTCACCGGCATCTTCGGCGTTGGTACGCAGAATGAACCCCCCGGGTTGCCCACCCTCACCCACCGCCGTGAGGCGCAGCAGCCGCTGGCGCAAGGCATCACGCTGCGCCGCAGGAATTTTTTGCGACACGCCTATGTGGCTGTCCTGCGGCAAAAAAACCAGCAGTCGGCCAGCGATGCTGATTTGCGCGGTGAGCCGAGCGCCCTTGGTACCGATGGGATCCTTGAGCACCTGCACCATCAGCGCCTGGCCTTCGAAGATCTGGCGCTCGATGGGCAACACCGGATTGGGTGTCAGCACTTTGGCAGCCTGCCCGTTGCCCGCTGATGCAGTTTGTACCGGCTGATCTGGCACGCCTTCGGTGGGCACAGGCGCCGTATGAGTGCGCTCTCTTGGCGCTGCGTGTTTGGCGGCGATGTTGGGCATCAGGTCTGCCACATGCAGGAACGCCGCCCTGTCCAGGCCGATATCGATGAACGCCGACTGCATGCCTGGCAAAACCCGGGAGACCTTGCCCAGGTAGATGTTGCCCACCAGGCCGCGTTCGAGCGTTCGCTCCAGGTGAACTTCCTGCACGGCCCCTTGCTCGACCACGGCGACCCGGGTCTCCTGCGGAGCCCAATTGATCAGGATGTCCTGGCTCATGGCGTCACTCGATTCTTCTTGGCGTTCATGCGCGCATCACAGTCAGATCAGCCGGACGCCGGCGGCGTTCAACACCTGAGCTGTCTCGTGCGCAGGCAGTCCCATGATGCCTGAATAGCTGCCGCTGATGTGGCTCGTCCACAATGCCGCCAGTCCCTGGATGGCATATGCACCCGCCTTTCCCATGGGCTCTCCGGTTTCAACATAGCGACGGATCTGAGCCGGGGTCAATGCGGCGAACTGCACCCATGATGTGGACAGACCCGACCAGACCTTGTCCGCACGTTGAGCCGGTCGGCCGACAGCCACAGCCGTCAACACCCGATGGCGTCGTCCCGACAGATCGGCGAGCATGCGCATCGCCTCGGCCTTGTCCTGGGGTTTCCCCAGAATGCGCGCACCCAGCGCCACCGTGGTGTCGGCGCACAACACGGGCGCAGGCGGCAGTTTGCGGTGTTTGATGCGAGCCAGCGCCGCCTGAAGCTTCAGGCCAGTGACGCGCTGCACATAAGCCGCAGGCTTTTCGCCAGACCTCACCACCTCCAGAGCCTCAACATCTTCATCTGCATCGGGCAGCAAGAGCTCGCAATGCACACCCCATTGCTCCAGTAGCTGCAAGCGCCGGGGACTCTGGGATGCCAGGTAGATGAAATCAGTCATGGGTTGCATTGAAAAACTTGTCGCCGCCGGGAAGCGACCCGCGAAGCGCCGGAGCGTGGAGAAACAAGCACTGCAGCGGTGGATCGTGGGGGCAATGGACCGACCGCAGCGCAGGGCCGCCCCAAGCAAGGTCAGCCCCCTCGGGGGGCAGCGACCCGCGCAGCGGTGGAGCGTGGGGGTTCACAGTCATTCTCTGTGGTACGGATGATTGGCATTGACCGACCAGGCGCGGTAGAGTTGCTCAATGAGGAGCACGCGGACCATGGCGTGGGGCAGCGTCAGGTCCGACAGGCGGATACGCTGGTGTGCGCTGGCCCGGAATGCCGGCTCCAGCCCATCGGGGCCGCCAATGACCAGGGCCACGTCGTCACTGGCGAGTTGCCATTGCTTGAGCTGTTGCGCCAACGCCAGCGTTGACAAAGCCGTGCCTCTCTCATCGAGCACCACCACCCTGCATCCTCTGGGCAATGCGGCCAGAATACGATCCCTCTCCGCAGCCAGAAGCGTCTCAATCGTTTTGGAGCCTCGCGGCTCGGTTTTTACGGCCTTGAGTTCGACCCGAAGTTCAGAGGGGAATCGCTTGGCATAGTCGTCGTACGCGGTCTGGGCCCAGTCCGGGACACGTTGCCCGACCGCGACGATCAACAGCTTCATGCCTTTTTCTTGGCAGGCGCGCGCGCCGTGGTCTTTGTTGCTGGTTTGCCTGCACCTTTGGCAGCTGGCTTGGTTGCCGAACGCGGCTTCACCACCATCTTCTGCATGGTGGCTTTGACCGCACCCGTGGTGCCAGTCTTGGTGGTTCGAACGGGCTTGGCCGCAGCA
>JAABRN010000403.1 GCA_011390855.1 Hydrogenophaga sp.
TGGTGACCAAGATCGAGAAGAAGTCCGCCACCACGCGGCGGGTCGTGCTGGGTTTCAGCGACTGAAGCGCAGCGACAAAGTGCGGTCAGCGTCGGTACATCCAGCCTCGCGACCAGGGCAGTTCATCGGCCGGTTGACCGGAGGGGCGGCACAGCACTTGATAGATCGACACCTCGTCGTGCGCAAAAGCCCACGCGCAGCCTGCCAGGTACACACGCCAGATACGCCAGCGCTTTTCATCCACCAGCGGTTTGATGCGATCCGTCTGGGCCTCGAAGGCATCGCTCCATAGCTGGGTGGTGCGCTGATAGTGACGGCGCAGGTTCTCCACGTCGAAGGCCTCCAGACCGCCCTCCTGCAAGGTGCGCAGCACGGTACCGATGTGTGGCAACTCGCCTTGCGGAAACACATAGCGGTCGATGAAACTCCCCCCGCCATACCGGGTTTCGCCGTCGTGCGCATCGGTGCTGGTGATGCCGTGGTTCATGGCCCAGCCGTCTGGCTTGAGCAGCGCACGCATCTGCGCAAAGTAGCCGGTCAAGTGGTTGAGCCCCACGTGCTCAAACATGCCCACGCTGGTGATGCGATCAAAAGGGTCGTCGCTCACATCGCGGTAGTCCTGAAGCCGGATGTCGATGCAATGCTCCAGGCCCGCAGCCCGCACCCGTTCGCGCGCCAGATCAAACTGGTTCTGCGAGAGCGTGATACCCACGCAGCGCGCACCGAACGCTTGCGCGGCACGGATCACCAGTCCGCCCCAGCCGCAGCCGATGTCGAGCAGGCGCTGCCCTGGCTGCAGACGAATTTTCTGCAGGATGTGGTCTATTTTTCTGGCCTGCGCCTGGTCCAGGGTTTCGTCGCCATTTTCGAAATAGCCACACGAGTACACCATGCTCTCGCCCAGCCACGGCGCATAGAAAGCGTTTGAAACGTCGTAGTGGTACTGGATGGCATCGCTGTCGCTTTCCTTGGTATGAGAAAACCGCCGACGGATGCGGCCCAGCAATCCACCTTCGTGCTCTGCCGTCTCCGCCAGCCGGTGGGCCACCGCCAGGATCTCAGCCAACGAGCCTTCCACATCCACCCACCCTTCCACGTAGGCCTGCCCCAGTGTGTCCAGTCCAGGGTGGATCAGCAGCGGCAGCGCCGCCGGGTCGCGCACGCGGACAACGACTTGCGGCTCAGCGAATTCGCCCAGCATGAGGGACGAGTCGCCCGAATCGCCCCAGCTCAGTCGAACTGGCAGATTCACCCGTGTCTTTACCCGTTGCGCCCAAGGCAACAGGGCACGCTCCGCGATCGATCCCATGCCAGAAACCTCCTCGAAGAAAGCCCTCGAAAAGTGAAAAGCTTCTTTTTAAACCTCGCTTGCCCGCCTGGGAAGCCTTGGACGCATCAATGCGTCCGGCGGGTTTGATAGTCTTTGACCATGAGCCAGTGAGCACAAAGGCGGACAATCCGGGCGAGTTGACTCCATGTTCGACCTCGCTCCAACCGTCTGTCCAACAGGCTTCACGGAACTTGATCGCGCGGGGCCTCTCATAAGCCTGCTCCGTGCATTCCGCCTGGCATCCGCCCCTGCTTGTTCACCGCCACCGATGTTCCACCGTTTCCCTTCCCGCGTCGTCTCGTCATTGCACCAGTGCACCGCATTCTTGCTGGCGCTGGTGCTGCCCATGGCTGTGCTTGCACAAGGCGTGCTGGGCGCGCCCACCCTGCCCTCCAAGGTAGAGAGCGATCTGGTTCGCGCCGAACTCATGGCGCACGCACCACAAGGCGCGGGGCCGGGCCAAGCCATCTGGGTGGGGTTGCAACTGGCCCACGCGCCCGAGTGGCACACCTACTGGAAAAACTCCGGCGATTCGGGCCTGCCCACTGAAATGCAGTGGACGCTGCCGCCTGGCGTGAGCGCTGGCGAGGTCGCCTGGCCCACGCCACGCAAATTCCCGCTGGGCAATCTGGCGAACTACGGCTTCGACGGCACTGTGCTGCTGCCGGTGCCCCTGACCGTCTCGCCAGACTTTCAGGGCAGCCACATCGATGTGCAGCTTTATGCGTCCTGGCTGGTCTGCCGCAAGGAGTGCATTCCTGAAGAGGGCAACTTTGCCTTGCGCATTCCGGTCGATGGCTCAACGGGTCTGAATGCCCGGGCGTTTGAAGCCACGTTTGCCGCCGCGCCCACGTCGCAGCCTGCCGGCGACAGCGCCATCGCGCCAGAGGAAGGCTTCATCAGCGTGGCGCTGGATGGTCTGCCCACTGCGTGGCGCAACCAGACGCTGGAGCTGTTCCCCGAAGACGGCGGCATCATCGAACCCGGCGCGGACTGGACACAGGAATGGGCCGACAACCGCTGGACCGCACGCGTACCGCTGTCGCCGCACCGCAGTGACGGCCCCGCCCGCATGTCCCTGGTGGTGGCGCAGGCCAATCCACCGGGCGAAGGCCCAGGCAGCCCGGGCGTGTTGCTGGACGTTCCCGTACAAGGCACCTGGCCCGCCCCAGCCGCCCTGCCTGTGGCGGTACCAGACAGCCTGAGCGCCGCCCTGGCAGCCAACGCCGCCCGCGCCGCTGCGCCAGCACAACCCACTGGCTCAGGCGTGTCGATCACCCTCTGGGCCGCGCTGCTGGGTGCGCTGGTGGGCGGCATGATTCTCAACCTCATGCCTTGCGTGTTTCCGGTGCTGGCCATCAAGGTGCTGGCGTTCGCCCGCCATGGTGATGGCGCCGGTGCGCAGCGCGCCCACCGCGTCAACGGGCTGGC
>JAABRN010000404.1 GCA_011390855.1 Hydrogenophaga sp.
GCTGCGCTTTTCTCTCAGCGCCCGTCTGGATGTGGCACTGGGCCACCCCAGGGGATTCCCGCGTGCCCTGGCGCCGCCTGCGCGGCATGCCCCTGAGCATCGAGGACGTCGCGCGCAAGCAGGCTGGTCTGGCCGCCCACCAGTCGCAACTCGTATCGCGCAATTTCAGCCTCGGCGCTGTCCTCGACGACGCGATTCTGAAACGCTCTGCCTGGCGCACCGAGTACTACTTTGTTTGATTCGCAGACGCCTGATCCACAGCATTTCGATGCGCTGTTTCGCGACAGTGACGATCCCTGGCGGTTCAAAACGCGGTGGTACGAAGCGCGCAAACGGGCCCTGACCCTGGCCAGTCTGCCCGCCCAACGCTACGCCCATGGCTTCGAGCCGGGTTGTGCCAATGGCGAACTCTCTGCCGGGTTGGCCCTGCGCTGCGACCAGTTGCTGGTGTCTGATGTGTCTTCGCGCGCGGTCGACCTGGCGCGCGAACGCCTCGTTGCCTGGCCTCATGCGCAGGTGGTCAAGGCGCATTTGCCGCACGAGTGGCCTGATGGCTCGTTCGATCTGATCGTGATCAGCGAACTGGGGTATTTCCTGGATGCGCCGGGCGTCGATGCCCTGGGCGACCGTGCGCGGAATGCCTTGCGTGCGGGTGGCACGGTGCTCGCCTGTCACTGGCGGCGGCCTGTCAAGGGGTGTGCGCTTGACGGCGAAGCGGTACACCACCGACTGGCGCAACGCCTGGGTCTCCACGTGCTGACGGAAACGCGGGAAGCCGATTTTGTTCTCCATGTCTGGAGCGACGATTCGCGATCTGTGGCCCAACGCGAGGGCTTTGACTGATCGTGCGCCATGCAGGTGGAGGCAGCGTTCGAAACCGCACAGACGTTGCGCCACCCTGACTTTACGGTCACCCATCTTCGGACACCACCCGGCGCCGGGTTTTTCGGCACTGGGTGGATGCTTCGGCACCAGGAGTGAACATGGCAAATCCCGGCACATTGGGCGTTGGACCCGCAGTACATGACCGCGCAAGCAGCGGCAGCTTGATCGATCTTTCCACAGGTGCGATGAGCGCGGTGTCATGGGGCGCCATCACAGCAGGAGCCGCGGCGGCGGCAGCGCTCTCGCTGATCCTGCTGATTCTGGGTGTTGGCCTGGGGCTTTCGTCGGTTTCCCCCTGGGCCCAAGCGGGCGTTGGCGCCACCACACTGGGTGTCTCGACCATTGCGTGGTTGACGCTCACCCAGTTGCTGGCATCCGGCATGGGTGGTTATCTGGCGGGGCGCTTGCGCACCAAATGGACGGAAGTGCACCCCGACGAGGTCTATTTCCGCGACACCGCGCACGGCTTTCTGGCATGGGCGGTGGCGTCGCTGGCCACCGCTGCGTTGCTCAGTTCGGTTGTCGGATCCATCGTGGGTGGCGGCATCCAGGCCGCCTCGACCGTCGCCGCAGGTGCTGCTGGAGTGGCCGGTGCGGCCAACACCGCCACGGCAGGTATGGCGCAGGACGAGGAGGGCGGGTCGATGGCGTACTTTGTTGACTCGCTCTTTCGCCGCGATTCGGTCGAAACAAGCACCATCGGTGGCCTGTTTTCCGGCGGCGCCGCCACCGATCGCAGCAGCGCCCGAGAAGGCGCAGAAATCGCCCGCATCTTCATGAACCTCAGTCTGAGCGAGCCTTTGCCTGCCGACGACGTGCGCCATGTGGGCCAACTGGTTGCCCAGCGCACCGGCTTGTCTCAGGCAGAGGCTGAAAAAAGGGTCACAGACACGTACGAGCGGGCCCAGGCCCAGGTGCTGGAGGCAGAAACTGCCACACGGGAAGCCGCCGACACAGCGCGCCAGGCTTCGGCCTATGCCGCCCTCTGGATCTTCATTTCACTGCTGATCGGCGCTTTCGTGGCCAGCCTTGCGGCCACGTTTGGCGGTCGTCAACGCGACGCATGAAACCCATCCACATCCCATCAAGGAAAGCCCCCCCATGCGCTCACTGCTTTTGCTCTTTCTCGGTATCCCGATCCCCGTGATCATTTTGATCGCCCTGATCTTGTAAAGCGTAGGCCTCACAGGCTTTTCGCCCGTGAGGGCAAGAAACCTCCCGGCTTTTGGGGCAGTAAGTGGCCATTGGTACGCAAGCGCACAGACCCCCCCTGGCCTGGACGGTACAAATGGTTTCAGTCCCACGAAGCCCCCCGTCCCCTTTTTTTCAGGAGAGTCCCATGCCCAAGAACAGTGCTGTCACACCCTTGTGGACCACCTCGTCGTTCGGCCATTCCGCCGAATGGATGTCGTCCGAGCGTTCGGAGCTGAGTGCCCACCTGGCGCACTGCGGTGCCGAGCGCAGGCCCTTGCATGTATTGCGCAGCGGCGCGGACCGCCTGCAGGATTTGCTGGTGTCCCGCGTTGTCACCTCGGCTGTGTTGCTTGGGTTGCTGATCGGTGGTTCCTGGCTGGCCCTTTGAGTCGGCAGGCACTTCCCGGCAGTCGGCATCCTGTGTCCAGCGCCTGCGGGCGCGAGCGGTAGGCCATGTCCTTCATGCAAGCCCTGCCTGCCTGGGCACCTGCGGACACCGTTCGCCGCATGCGCGTGGACGAGGGCCAACTGCTGGCGCCTATCCGTTCCGAAATCTTCGGGCTTACCCGCTTTGAAGAACATGGCCGCAGCCTGGGGACAGCGCACCGCGCCGAACGTGCCGGCTTTGGCCAGAGCACCTTTTACCCACGCCTGCACAACAACATCCATTGCCTGCGCGAG
>JAABRN010000405.1 GCA_011390855.1 Hydrogenophaga sp.
GTGATGGACAACGTGGTGCCGTACATCCACGACCGCAAGCAGTTCGGTCAGAGCATCGGTGAATTCCAGCTGATTCAGGGCAAGGTCGCTGACATGTACACCGTGCTGCAGGCCGGGCGCAGCTTTGCCTACACCGTGGCCAAGAACCTGGACCTGCTGGGAACCGACCACGTTCGTCAGGTGCGCAAGGACTGCGCTTCGGTCATTCTGTGGACCGCAGAAAAGGCCACCTGGATGGC
>JAABRN010000406.1 GCA_011390855.1 Hydrogenophaga sp.
TGCAGATCTTTGGCGGCAATGGCTACATCAATGAATACCCTCTCGGTCGCCTGTGGCGCGACGCCAAGCTGTACGAGATTGGTGCCGGCACCAGCGAGATCCGTCGCATGCTGATCGGTCGCGAACTCTTCGCTGAAACCTGCTGATCCCGGGGCAGGCAAGGCCATGGAGAATGATCTCCGTCCGAGCCGTGCGGTGACACAATTGGCGCTCAGGCCCGCCGTCCATGGAGGTGCACCGCTCCTCCTTCAGCCCCTCAAATACCCACATGTCCCACAGTCTGCCCGACCTCTTTGCTGAAAACCGCGCATGGGCCGCCGAAATGGTGGCCCAGAAGGCGACCTTCTTCACCGACCTGCTGGCCCAGCAGAACCCGCAGTACATGTGGATCGGCTGTTCCGACAGCCGTGTGCCCGCCAACCAGATCACCGGCCTTGCACCGGGTGAGGTGTTTGTGCACCGAAACGTGGCCAATGTGGTGGTGCCCACCGACCTGAACTGCCTGTCCACCATTCAGTACGCGGTGGACCAGCTGGAGGTGGAACACCTGATGGTGGTGGGTCACTATGGCTGCGGCGGCGTGACCGCTGCCCTGCACGATGTGCGTGTCGGGCTGGCGGACAACTGGCTGCGCCACATCAAGGACGTGCGAGACCGCCATGCCGCGCTGATCGAAGCCACACCGCCGGCGCACCGGGTTGACGTGCTGTGCGAGCTCAATGTGATCGAGCAGGTGATGAACGTGGCCCAGACCACGGTGGTGCAAGACGCCTGGAAACGCGGCCAGTCACTGACCTTGCACGGCTGGGTGTATGGCCTGCGTGATGGCTTGTTGCATGACCTGCTCATGACCGCTGACAGCACCGAAGGCCTGGATGCGATTTACCGGGCAGCCATTGCCAGCGTCTCCGCCGAGCGAATGGCCTGAACCTGATTCGCCAGCAACGCCAAGTCACTCTTCGCCAGTCGATCAAGGAGCCCGGTTCATGTTTCCCCAGCGTCTCGATTCCACCGTCGCCTACGACGTCGCCAAGGCGATGATGGATGGCTTCAACCGGCACTACCGTTTGTTCCGGACCGAATCGGCCCGTGCCAAGCACCGGTTCGAAACCCGCGACTGGCGCGGCCAGCAGCGCGCGCAGCGCGAGCGCATCGAGTTCTACGATCTCCGCGTCAATGAATGCGTGAAGCGACTGATGAAAGAGTTTGGTGCTGAAGCGCAGCCCATGGATGTGTGGGAACAGGTCAAGCTGCACTACATCGGCCTGCTGGTGAATCACCACCAGCCAGAGCTGGCCGAGACCTTCTTCAACTCGGTCACCACCAAGATCCTGCAGCGCGCCTACTTCCAGAACGACTTCATCTTCGTGCGGCCGGCGGTCTCCACCGAATACATCGAAAACGAAGAGCCCACCGCCAGCCCCACCTACCGCTGCTACTACCCCACGGCCGAGAACATGCAGGCCGAGGCGCTGCGCATGATCCAGGAATTCGACCTTCGCGTGCCGTTCGAAGACCTGGAGCGCGACGCCGCCATGGTGCTGTCCGCCATGAAGAGCCATTTTGATCACGTGAAGTTGCGTGCGAACTTCCAGTTCCAGGTGCTTTCCAGCCTGTTCTTCCGCAACAAGGGCGCCTACGTGGTGGGCAAGATCATCAATGGCTTTCAGGAGGTGCCTTTCGCGCTGCCCATCCTGCACAACGCCGACGGCAAGCTGGTGGTGGACGCAGCGCTGTTCGGCGAAGACGACCTGCTGATCCTTTTCAGTTTTGCGCGCGCCTACTTCATGGTGGACATTGAAATCCCCAGCGCGTATGTGCAGTTCCTGCGCAGCATGATGCCGCGCAAGCCGCGCGCCGAGTTCTACAACGCGCTCGGGCTGGCCAAGCAGGGCAAGACGCTGTTCTATCGCGACTTCCTCTTTCACATGCGGCACAGCACCGACAAGTTCCGCATCGCACCTGGCATCAAGGGCATGGTGATGCTGGTGTTCGATCTGCCCAGCTTCCCGTTTGTCTTCAAGGTGATCAAGGATTACTACCCACCGCAGAAGGACACCACGCGCGAGCAGATCCGCGACAAGTACCTGCTGGTGAAGCAGCACGATCGCGTGGGCCGCATGGCCGACACGCTGGAATTCTCGGAGGTGGGCTTCCCGCGCGACCGCTTCACCGACGAGCTGATCGCCGAGATCGAGAAATTCGCGCCCAGCCAGCTCGAAATCTCCGACCGCAATGGCGATGGCGACATCGAGGTGGTGCTCAAGCACGTGTACATCGAGCGGCGCATGATTCCGCTCAACATCTACCTGCAGGAAGCCTTTGACACCCTGCAGGTCAAGGCCGATGACGCACCGGCCCGGGCGCAACTCGAACGCGCAGTGGTGGAGTATGGCAATGCCATCAAGGATCTGGTGGCCGCCAACATCTTTCCCGGCGACATGCTGTGGAAGAACTTCGGCATCACCCGCCATGGCAAGGTGGTGTTCTACGACTACGACGAGATC
>JAABRN010000407.1 GCA_011390855.1 Hydrogenophaga sp.
CGGTTTCACCCCACCTGTTGACATCTGTCCGCCCCAGTTCGGACGAAGGAGCCCCTCATGAACCTTGTGCATCAGCGTGCCCCACGCGCACCATTCATTTATTTGTCGCCGGGTGACTTGCAGCGTCAGCGCTGGTTGGACCATTCACCGAATGTCCCGGGTCCAGCGCCTCCCATGCCGGAAATGCCGCCAGAGGTGCCCTCCGATCTGCCGCCTGAAATCAAAGACCCGCCTGTGCCCCCTGAACAGCCTCCCATTCAAGAACCCCCCCAGACCCCTGGAAAGATCATTGCCGCCGGCTTGTGAGGGCACATCACACGGTCGCCTGCCGTGGTGAACTTGTGTCACTGCGTTCCGGGCGCTGAACATTTGCCCATGACGGTGGGGTCTTTGGATAGGTGCTTCTTTTTGCCGAGAAGGGCCTGACCCTTGCTGGCATCATCGACTGCCGCCCTGCTGCATTGCCTGGTTCATCGGCACGGCAGGCGCAGATGCGCCGCCGACCCACAAATCGCATGATCTGCGCAAACTCCTTGGCAGAAAGTGGCATGATGAAGCCCTTTCGCGAAGGGGCAGGGAGGGACGTCGCCAATGCATGCCGGAAGAAATTCCGCTGCATCTGGACAACCCGTTTTCACGTTGGGCCACCTTCGCACCATTCAAGGTGAAAGCATGACCCACGCCCTGATCGTAGAAGACGACGTGGATTCGGCCGTGACGCTCAAGGAGCTGATCGCGAGCGAAGGCCTGACAGTGTCTACCGCCTTCAGCCTGCTGGATGCGCGCAAGCAACTGGCCTTGCAACAGCCCGACATCGTGCTGCTGGATCTGAAGCTGCCTGACGGCAGCGGCATGGACTTGTTCAATGACCCCGAGCTTCTGGCCAATTCCGAGGTGGTGCTGATCACTGGCCACGCGAGTCTGGAAACCTCGATCCTTGCGCTGCGGCTGGGTGCGGTCGACTACATCGTCAAACCCATCACCCACAAGCACCTGCAAGGCTTGCTCTCCCGCGTGACCAAACCGGCGGTGCTGAAGGCCGAGGTGGCAGATTTGACGGCAAAACTTGCCAGCAGTGGCCATTTTGGGCAACTCTGGGGGCGTGCGCCGAGCATGCAGCGTGTGTACGAGCAGATTTCCCGTGTGGCCGGGACCGGTGTCACCGTTTTCATCACGGGTGAGAGCGGCACAGGCAAAGAGGTGGTGGCCCAGACCATTCACGATCTCAGCCGGCGCCGCAAGATGCCCTTTCTGGCTGTCAACTGCGGAGCGATCTCACCCCATCTGATCGAAAGCGAAATCTTTGGCCACGAAAAAGGCA
Source organism: Hydrogenophaga sp. (assembly GCA_011390855.1). Taxonomy (GTDB): domain Bacteria; phylum Pseudomonadota; class Gammaproteobacteria; order Burkholderiales; family Burkholderiaceae_C; genus Hydrogenophaga. Next base: position 1,322 of record JAABRN010000407.1, read on the forward strand.
GCTTCACCGGCGCCGACCGCCAGCACCAAGGCTTTTTCGAACGCGCAGCGGGTGGCACCCTGTTCCTGGACGAAATCACCGAAATGCCGCTCGAGCTGCAGGTCAAACTGCTGCGCGTGCTGGAGACCGGCCGCTTCATGCGCGTGGGCGCCTCACAAAGCATGGAGACCGACGTGCGCATCGTGGCGGCCACCAACCGTTCCCCGCTGCAGGCGGTGGCCACCGGGCGGCTGCGAGAAGACCTGATGTACCGGCTGAACGTCTTCCCCATCGAACTGCCCCCATTGCGTGAGCGCTTGTCTGACGTGGGGCTGCTGGCCGAACACTTCCTGCGCCGGATTGGCGAGCTGGAGGGCAAGGCCAAAAGCTTCACGCCCGAGGCGCTTGACCAGCTGGCCCGGTACAGCTGGCCCGGCAACGTGAGAGAGCTGCGCAACGCCGTTCACCGCGCCTACGTCATGGCACTTGACGCGCAGATTGATACCCAGTGGTTGCCCGAACCTGGGCACGAGCAAAAACCTCCTCTCGATGTGCCCCCCGCTCTGTCTTCGCCAACCCAGGTGCAGCCGGCGTCTCACGCTGATCCGGAAGCCGCGCAGTCGGCACCTTCGACGCAAGGCGCCTCCGTCGTGCTGCCCATTGGCATCACCATCGCCGAAGCAGAGCAGCGACTCATTCTGGCCACGCTGCGCCATTACCGGCACCAGAAAGAGCGCACGGCAGCTGCGCTGGGGGTCAGCCTGAAGACGCTGTACAACCGCCTCAAGCAATACGCGGCCGACAAGGACATCGAAGAGTAGGGCATCAGGTAGGGGCGGTGGACCCGGCACGTCGATTGCCGGAAGTGGCTCTCTTGGTCGGGCATCACCCATGTGGTGCCTGCAGGAAGCACTTTGTCCACGCCACTCATAGGAGATCACCATGCCTGAAAACACCAGCAGCGCCGCCATTGTCGGAGACCCCGAACTCACATCAACCATGGGCCCCACCGGCTCCACAGGAGCCACCGCATCGGCTTCCGGGGACAGCCATGCCAGAGACGTGCTCAACCGCGTCACCGAAAGCGCCCATCAGGCCGTGGATCGCATGGCCGAAAAAGCCGGCCCTGCGGTTGAAAAGCTCGAGTCTGGCGTTTTGCACGCCAATGAGTCCCTCGCCGAGCAGGCGAAGCACATGCGCGAACTCGGCGACGAATGGACACACAGCCTGCGCGACACCGTCCGCGAGAACCCGCTGACGGCGGTGCTGCTCGCCGTGACGGCTGGTGCGCTCATCGCACGCATGACCCGTTGATCGCTTGCAGTGCGCCCCACGTGAGACTCGTATGAGCCGCTCGTTGGCGCCGTCCGTTCAAGGGATGGCGCAGATTGAAGAAGCCGCTGCGCATGTGCCGGCGCAGCGGTTGGAGGGTCAGGGTGCACAAGTGGGTTCCTTT
>JAABRN010000408.1 GCA_011390855.1 Hydrogenophaga sp.
CGGGACGCGCAGGCGCAGACGCCCGACCAGGACAAGTCGTGGGCCAACAACTTGGCCCAGGGCCCTGGCAAGGGGCAACCCGGCGATCCCTTTTTTCAGCCCGGACAGGCACGGCCAGCCGGCATGTCGGCGTTGGCCGCACCCGGCAACCGCAAACTGGTGCTGGTGCTGCTGCGCGTCATGGCCATCGTGCTGCTGGCGGCCGCCATGTGGATATTGGGCTCCGAGCCCAGCTGGCTCGATCCGGACATGGCCGAGACGCTGGGTATTGCGCTGTTTGTCATGGGTATGGCCGATCTGATTGCGGCCAATATCCTGCAAAAAGTGTGGGCGCGGCAGGCTGCGCAGCAGCCGGAGTGAGTCACAATCGGCGACATGGACACCCTGGCCCAGAAACAAGTCTCGTCGCTGGTTTCCAGCGCGGTGGCCGGCGACATCGACGCCGAGGGGTTCTACCGTGGCCTGACCGAAACCATCACTGCCCTGCTCGGTTGTAGCCGGGCCAGCCTGTGGCGCTTTACCAGCGAACGGCTGGATGAGGTGGTTTGCCTGGACCTGTACGACCTGCACACCGGCCTGCACAGCCAGGGTCTGCGCCTGCGGGAGGCCGACTACGGACCCTACTTCGCGGCCATCCGTGACCAGGGACTGCTGGAGGCCAGCCACGCCCGGCGCCACCCGGCCACGGAATGCTTCAACGCCTCCTACTTCGAGCCGCACCGCATCCACAGCCTGCTCGACGTGGCCATCAACCTGTCCGGCAAGCCTTACGGGCTGTTCTGCTGCGAGCAGGTGGACCGTATCAAGCAGTGGTCGGCGGAGGATGTGTCCATCCTCAAATCGGTCGGGCTGTTGTGCGGCATGGCATTCCGCAAGCTCGGGGCGCACTGACTCACGAAGAAACCCGTCCCGGGGCTTTGCGAAAAGACTCGGGCATGCGCCAATGGGCCACCCAGGCCGGGATCTCCTGTGCTGGCATGGGCCGCGCAATGCCATAGCCCTGCAACAGGTCGCAGCCCATTTCGTGCAAGGTGGCCGCGTGCTGCTCGGTCTCCACGCCCTCGGCCACCACCTGCCGCTCAAACGCCTTGGCCAGACTGACCACACCGCGCACCAGAGAACGGTCGCGGTCGCTGCACAGCATGTCACGCACGAAAGACTGGTCGATCTTGATGGTCTGCGCGGGCAAGCGCTGCAGGTAGGTCAGGGACGAATAACCCGTGCCAAAGTCGTCGATGGAGCACTGCACGCCGATTTCGGCGAGGTCCTGGAGCACAAAGGCCACCATGGACAGGTCGTTCATGGTTTCGGTTTCCAGCAATTCCACTTCCAGGAACTGTGGCGGCAGCTGGGCATGCTGGCGCAACAGGCGCCCCATCTCCACCGTGAAGCGCGGGTCAATGAGGGTGGATACCGTCATGTTCACGCTCACGGGCAGCAAGGTACCCTGCGCCTGCCAGCCGCTGGCTATGCGCAGGGCCTCGGCCACCACCCAGTAGTCCAGTGTCGCGGCGGTCGGGCTGCCCTGTATCTGGTCGAGGAATACGCCGGGCGGCAGCAGTCCGCGCTCCGGGTGGCGCCAGCGTATGAGCGCCTCGGCCCCCACCACCGCACCGTCGGAAAGCCGGATCTTGGGCTGAAAGAACAGCACCATCTCTCCCTGGGCAATCGCCGCGTCAATGCGGCGCACGCTCTCGCGGCGGGCCTGGGCACGCACGTCTTTCTGCGAGTCGTACACAAAAATCCGGTCGCGGCCCTGCTCCTTCGCGGAATACATGGCCAGATCGGCATGGCGCAGAAGTCCCTCGGCGTCGGCATCGTCATCGGGAAAAAACGTCATACCCACGCTGGCGCTCAGACGCACCTCCTCGTGCCCCAGGCGCAAAGGCTGCGCCAGGGCTTGGCGCACCATCTCGATGCGGTCCAGTGCCTCGCTCTGGTCTGCACACTGGGAGAGCACCACCACGAATTCGTCGCCAGCGATGCGGCCAATCAGGTTGCCCTCCTGGGTGCCCTGGCGAAGCACGCCGGCCAGATCGCGCAGCAGGCTGTCGCAGGCCGCCGCGCCGAAGCGCAGGTTGAGGGCTTTGAAATGGTCGATATCGAGCACGCACACCGCAACCAGGGCCGTCCCCGGCCGCCCCAGCAGGGCCTGCAGCTGCTGGTGCAACATCTGGCGGTTCGGCAGCCCGGACAAGGTGTCGAAACGTGCGGCCCTCAATACCGCTTCTTCCAGCCGACGCTTCTCGGTCAGATCACGGCCTATGGACACCAGTTTGCGCACCACCCCGGATTCATCGTGCAGCGCGTCGATGGTGACCTCGGACAGAAATATCTCCCCACTTTTCTTCTTGCGCGCCAGTTCACCCTGCCAGCGTCCTTTGTCGGCAATGGCTTGCAGGACGGTGCGCAGGAACACCGCTTCGCCGCCCTCGTCCATGCGCAGGCGGGTGGAGGGCTTGCCCACCAGCTCTTCGCGGGTATAGCCCATCACTTCGCAGAACATGGGGTTGACGTCCAGAACCGTGCCGTCGGGCGCCATGATGGCAATGGTGTCGCGGCTGTTGTGGAACACACTGGCGGCCTGTCGGGTCTGGGCCAGCAGGCTCTCCTTCTGCTGGGCCGCGGCTTCCAGCTCCAGGGTGCGGCGGCGCAACTCCAGGCTGCCGTCCATGAGGAAACCAAACGCCACCAGTGCCAGGGGGTAAATCACCAGGACGGGCAGCCACA
>JAABRN010000409.1 GCA_011390855.1 Hydrogenophaga sp.
TGTCGCCCTTCCAGCACGGCGAGGTCTTCGTGACCGACGATGGGGCCGAAACCGACCTGGACCTGGGTCACTACGAGCGTTTCATTGAAACGCGCATGAAAAAGACCAACAACTTCACCACCGGCAAGATCTACCAGTCGGTGCTGGAGAAGGAGCGCCGCGGCGACTACCTTGGCAAGACGGTGCAGGTGATCCCGCACGTCACCAACGAAATCCAGGAGTTCATCAAGCGCGGTGCCGGCATCGGTACACCCGATGCGGTGGATGTGGCGATCGTTGAAATCGGCGGTACGGTGGGCGATATCGAGTCGCTGCCCTTTCTTGAAGCGGTGCGCCAGATGAGCCTGCGCATGGGGCCAAACAACACGGCCTTCGTGCACCTGACCTACCTGCCGTGGATTGCCGCTGCCGGTGAACTGAAAACCAAGCCCACGCAGCACACGGTGCAAAAATTGCGCGAGATCGGCATCCAGGCCGACGCCCTGCTCTGCCGCGCCGATCGCCGCATTCCGGAAGAAGAACGCGCCAAGATTTCGCTGTTCACGAACGTGGCCGAATGGGGTGTGATTTCCATGTGGGACGTGGACACCATCTACAAGGTACCCCGCATGCTGCACGAACAGGGCCTGGACGGCCTCATCTGCGACAAGCTGCGCCTGAACACGCCGCCCACCAGCCTCAAGCGCTGGGACGAACTGGTTTACGAGACCGAACACCCGCAAGGTGAAATCACCATTGCCATGGTGGGCAAATACGTCGACCTCTCTGACAGCTACAAGTCGGTCAACGAAGCGCTGCGCCATGCCGGCATGCGCAACCACGTGCGCGTCAAGATCGACCACGTCGACTCCGAAACCATTGAAGGCGATGCATCGGAGCGCCTGGCCCGCTACGACGGCATTCTGGTGCCCGGCGGCTTCGGCTTGCGCGGCGTCGAGGGCAAGATCGCCACCGCCCGTTTTGCCCGAGAGCACAAGGTGCCGTACCTTGGCATCTGCCTGGGCATGCAGGTGGCCACCATCGAATACGCGCGCCATGTGGCTGGCCTCAAAAACGCCAACAGCACCGAATTCGACCCGAGCACACCGCACCCGGTGATCGCACTCATCACCGAGTGGAAAGACGCGGACGGCAGCATACAGACACGCACCGCCAGCTCAGACCTGGGTGGCACCATGCGCCTGGGGGCACAGAGCTCCGACGTGCAGCCCGGCACGCTGGCGCACAGCATCTACGGCAACATCGTCACCGAGCGCCACCGCCACCGGTACGAAGCCAACGTCAACTACCTGGACCAGTTGCGCTCTGCAGGCCTGGTGATCTCCGCCCTGACCCAGCGCGAGCAACTCACCGAGATCGTTGAGCTGCCCCAGTCCGAGCACCCCTGGTTCATCGGCGTGCAGTTCCACCCGGAGTTCAAGTCCACGCCCTGGAGCGGCCACCCGCTCTTCAATGCCTTCATCAAGGCAGCGGTTGAACACCAGCAAAGCCGGCAGGCTGTGCCGGCCTGAAAGAACGCACCATGAAACTCTGCGGATTCGACATTGGACTGCACCGGCCATTTTTTCTGATCGCGGGCCCTTGCGTGATCGAGTCCGAACAGCTGCAGATGGACACGGCCGGCACGCTCAAGGAAATCACCGACAGCCTGGGTATTCCGTTCATCTTCAAGAGCAGCTTCGACAAAGCCAACCGCAGCAGTGGCACCAGCTACCGCGGCCCTGGACGCGACAAAGGCCTGGAGATTCTGGGCAAGATCAAACGTGAGCTGGGCGTACCGGTGCTGACCGACGTGCACAGCGAAGAAGACATCGCCGACGCTTCGCGGGTGGTCGATGTGCTGCAGACGCCAGCCTTTCTTTGCCGCCAGACCGATTTCATCCGTGCCGTGGCGCAGTCGGGCAAACCGGTGAACATCAAGAAGGGCCAGTTTCTTGCGCCGCATGACATGAAGAACGTCATCGACAAGGCGCGTGCTGCAGCCAGGGAAGCGGGCCTGGACGAAGACAACTTCATGGCCTGCGAGCGTGGCGCGAGCTTCGGCTACAACAACCTGGTGAGCGACATGCGCAGCCTGGCCATCATGCGGGAAACCGGTGCACCGGTGGTGTTTGACGCCACCCACAGCGTGCAACTGCCAGGCGGCCAGGGCACCAGCAGCGGCGGCCAGCGCGAAATGGTGCCGGTGCTCTCGCGTGCGGCGGTGGCCGTGGGTGTTGCCGGCCTCTTCATGGAAACCCACCCCGACCCGGCCACCGCCTTGAGCGATGGCCCCAATGCGGTGCCGCTCAAGCACATGAAAGCATTGCTGGAGACGCTCGTGGCGCTCGACACAGTGGCCAAGAAGCACCCCTTTCTTGAAGACAGCTTCAACTGATTCGCCCACCGGAGACCGAACACATGGCACCCGCGTACATCATCGTCAACATGCAGATCTCCGACATGGAGCAGTACAAGCAGTACATGGCCGACGCACCGGCCGCCGTGGCGGCATTTGGGGGCGAGTACCTGGTGCGTGGCGGGCGCTTTGAAGCGCTGGAGGGTGACTGGCAGCCGGCCCGGCTGGCCATGCTGCGCTTTCCCAGTTTCGAGCAGGCCAAGGCCTTCTATGACAGCGAGCAGTACCGACAGGCCCGCGCCAAGCGAGAAGGGGCCACCGATTTTTTCAACCTCGTCCTGGTGGAGGGCGTGAGCGCCCCCGTCATCTGAAATATTT
>JAABRN010000410.1 GCA_011390855.1 Hydrogenophaga sp.
CTCCATCTACATCGACGGCTTCCTGGCTGCACAAAAGGCCTTGTCGCCCGACGGATCGTTTCCTGCGAAGGGCGCCGATACCGCGTTCAAGGCACTGGCCAGTGTGGATGCCAAGCTGGCCGAGGCCAAACTCGACCTGGACGCGGTCTACACCAATGCCTTTGCCCAGAAGGCCAACCAGAAGTACAAGTAACCCCCCGCGCCGGCCCTTTGGGGCCGTCTCCCCCAGGGGGGCGACACCAGAGGCCCGGCAAAGCCGGTTCCTCGGTGTCCTTGGACCTTGCCTTCGTGCTCGAACATTTTTTCTTTCTATGCAACATCCAGCCATCGAACTGCAAGACGTGGCCTGCACTTTCATCAGCAAAGACGCGCCAGGCCAGCGCTACACAGCCGTGGAAAACGTGTCGCTCACCGTGGGTGCAGGCGAGTTCGTGAGCGTGGTGGGACCCACGGGCTGCGGCAAGAGCACGCTGCTGAATGTGGCCGCCGGCCTGCTGGCGCCCAGCAAGGGGGCGGTCCGCATCTTCGGCGAACCCCTCACCGACATCAACGCCCGCGCCGGCTACATGTTCCAGACCGAGAGCCTCATGCCCTGGCGCACGGCGCTCGACAACGTACTGGCCGGCCTGCAGTTCCGTGGTGTGCCCGACGCCGACGCGCGCCAGCAGGCCGATGACTGGCTGCGCCGGGTCGGCCTGGGCGGATTCGGCGACCGCTACCCGCATCAGATGAGTGGCGGCATGCGCAAGCGTGCCAGCCTGGCGCAGACCCTGGTGCTGGACCCGGACATCATCCTCATGGACGAGCCGTTCTCTGCGCTCGACATCCAGACGCGGCAGCTGATGGAGAACGAGGTGCTGGAGCTCTGGCAATCGAAAAAGAAAGCCGTGCTTTTCATCACGCACGACCTCGATGAAGCGATAGCCATGAGCGACCGCGTGGTGGTGCTCAGCGCCGGCCCGGCCAGTCACCCGATCGGCGAGTTCAACATCGACATCGAACGGCCGCGCGATGTGGCCGAAGTGAAGGCGACACCCCGTTTCATGGAGCTGCATGCAGCCATCTGGAGCGTGATGCGCGAAGAAGTGCTCAAGGGCTACCAGCAACAGCTGTTGAAAGCCGCGTGACGCGCGGCACAGAAGAAGAACCAATACCCCCATGTGGAACCTGATCAAACCCCGCGCGGCCACGCTGCGCTTCTGGCAAATCGGCATTCTGGTGATGCTGTTTGTGTTCTGGCACGTGATGACCACGCCGGGTCTGGTGCCCGTCTTCATGTTCGACAACGACCGCCAGGCGGCCTTTTTCTTCGGCGAACCGCTGAAGATCTTCGAGCGCATCTGGGTGTGGTTTGTCACCGAGGCCGACATCTACAAGCACCTGTGGGTGACGCTGGCCGAAACGGTGATGGCCTTTGTCATTGGTGCCGGTGCCGGTCTGGGAGCCGGACTCTGGCTGGCGCTGAGCCCCATGGCGTCGGCGATCCTGGAGCCCTACATCAAGGCCTTCAACTCCATGCCCCGCATCATCCTGGCACCCATCTTCGCGGTGTGGTTCGGCCTTGGCATGGCTTCCAAGGTGGCGCTGGGTGTGACGCTGGTGTTTTTCATCGTGTTTTTCAACGTCTACCAGGGCGTGAAGGAAGTGAGCCCGGTGGTGCTGGCCAATGCCCGCATGCTGGGCGCCAACCGCAAGCAGTTGCTGCGCTACGTGTACCTGCCCAGTGCCACCAGCTGGGTGTTCAGCTCGCTGCACACCAGCGTGGGCCTGGCCTTCGTGGGTGCAGTGGTGGGCGAGTACCTGGGCTCCTCACAGGGCGTGGGCTATCTCATTCTCCAGGCTGAAGGCCAGTTCGACATCAACACCGTGATGGCAGGCATTCTGGTACTGACCACGTTCGCTCTGGTACTGGATGCGGCGGTGGGCGTGATTGAAAAGCGGCTGATGAAGTGGCAGCCGAAGGCCGGGGAAACAGAGAAGCTGTGAGCGCACCGAACACAAAGCTGCGCGGGTGACGCGCTACCTGTTTGCGCTCTTCCTCGTTGTCGCCGGCGTTGCTGGCTGGGCCGTTCACAGCGGCCGTGTCGACATACCGCCGCACTGGAATCCGTGGGCGCCATTGAACGTGGCAGATCCACCCCACTGGCTCACCGGCTACAAACTGCAGCGCACAGCCGCAGATCCTGCGCTGTGCAGCGCTGCGTTGGCGGGTTCAACCCTGACACACACCGGCGTGGCCGACAACGACAACGACACCGGCGACGGGTGCGGCTGGAACGGCGCGGTGCGCGTGAACGATGCGCGCCTTGCACCGGCATTCACGCTCACCTGCGGTGCCGCCTTGTCTTTGGTGATGTGGGAACGCCACGCCTTGCAGCCGGCGGCGCAGACCCATTTCGGTCAGGCAGTGGAGCACATCGAACATGTCGGCAGCTACGCCTGTCGCAATGTGCGCGGCACGGGCGGCGAAGGCAAAAGGCGCAGCCAGCACGCCACCGCCAACGCCTTCGATGTGACCGGCTTCCGACTGGGCAATGGGCGCCAGATCACCCTGGTCAACCACTGGAACAGCGATGGCCCGGAAGCCGCCTTTCTGCGGGAAGCACACGACGGCGCCTGCCGCTTCTTCAAGGGCGCCATGGGGCCGGACTACAACGCCGCCCACCAAGACCACTTTCACCTGGACCAGGGACCGTACCGCATCTGTCGTTGAGGTACCCG
>JAABRN010000411.1 GCA_011390855.1 Hydrogenophaga sp.
ACACCTGCAGCGTGAGGTCGATCTCCGGGTAGGCTTCAGTGAACTGCCGCAGGCGAGGCATCAGGATCGAGCGCGCAAACGTGGGTGTGACGGCCAGCTTGAGCTTGCGCTTGCCGGGGGCGGCGGCACCTCCCGGAAATCGCTGCAGAATGCCCAGGCCCTCGCGCACATGCGCCAGGTACTCACTGCCTTCGGTCGTGAGAGAGAAGTCTGCACGACCAAACAGCTTCGTACCCAGAATCTGCTCCAGCTGTTTGACACGGTGGCTCACCGCACTCGGCGTCACATTGAGTTCCTCCCCCGTCTGCGTGACGCTGCGCAACCGCGCCAATGCCTCAAAGGTCAGCAAGCACTGGATCGGGGGAATGCGTATGGTCATTTCTGTTGCCTAAATGGCCTCGCGCGCGCAGGGGCTCATTTCAACCCCCCTGGAGGGCAGCGACCCGCGAAGCGGCGGAGCGTGGGGGTACAAAGACCTTTGCGCCGGGCCGCCCCAAGCAAGGTCAGCCCCCTCGGGGGGCAGCGACCCGCGAAGCGGCGGAGCGTGGGGGTAAGGCTCACTTGAAGACAACCGTCTTGTGTCCATTGAGCAGCACGCGGTGTTCGCTGTGCCACTTCACGGCCCGGGCCAACACCTGGCTCTCGGTATCGCGGCCCAGCGCCGTGAGATCTTCCACCGTGTCGGTGTGATCCACCCGCGCCACGTCCTGTTCGATGATCGGGCCTTCGTCCAGATCGGCCGTGACGTAGTGGGCGGTGGCACCGATCAGCTTCACGCCGCGATCGTGCGCCTGGTAATACGGTTTGGCTCCCTTGAAGCTCGGCAGGAAGCTGTGGTGGATGTTGATCGCCTTGCCCGCGAGTTCCTTGCACATGTCGTTGCTGAGCACTTGCATGTAGCGCGCCAGCACCACCAGTTCGGCGCCTTCGCCCTGGATGATTTCCAGTTGCCTGGCTTCAGCCTGCGGTTTGGTGGCCGTTGTCACGGGAATGTGGTGGAAGGGGACGTTGTAGCTGGCTGCGAGTTGGTAGAAGTCGCGGTGGTTGCTGATGATGGCGCGAATGTCCAGTGGCAGCAGGCCGCTCTTCCAGCGGAACATCAGGTCGTTCAGGCAGTGGCCTTCCTTGCTCACGAAGATCACGGTGCGCACCGGCTCGGCCAGCGGATGCAGGGTCCAGCGCATGGCAAAGGCCTCGGCGAACAGCTTCAGGCGCAGGCGCAGATCGTCCTGTGTGAGTTGTGCGCAGGCGAATTGCACCCGCATGAAGAACAGCCCGGTGTCGTGGTCGTTGTACTGCCCGGCCTCTTCGATGTTGCCGCCGTGTTCCAGCAGGAAACCCGAGACGGCGTGCACGATGCCCGGGCGGTCCGGACAGGAAAGGGTGAGGACGTAGGTGTGGTTCATGGCTGGGCGATTGTCGCAGGATGGTGGTCGATGGGTCTGTCGCCGGATCAGACAGTGGTGCCCCCGAGGGCGCCTGGAACTGCCAAAATCGGGCATCTTCGATCCGCAGGAATACCGACATGGCCTACAACGACCTCCGCATGGACAACCAGTGGTTGCCCTTCACGCCCAACCGCAGTTTCCAGAAAGACCCCCGGGTCTTTGTGGCGGCAGACGGCATGCACTTCACCACGCACGACGGCCGCCAGGTCATTGATGGCATCTCCAGCCTGTGGTGCGTCGGTGCCGGCCACAACCGCAAACCGATCAACGAAGCCATCAAGAAGCAGCTGGACACGCTGGACTACGCCACCGCTTTCAGCGTCAGCAACGACAAGGCGTTCCGTGCGGCCGAAATGATCGCTGCCATGGCACCGGGCGACCTGAACAAGGTTCTGTTCTGCAATTCGGGGTCAGAAGCTGCCGACACCTCGCTCAAGGTGGCCCTGGCCTATCACCGCGCGCGAGGCGAAGGCCACCGCAACATCTTCATCGGCCGTGAGCGCGGCTACCATGGGGTGGGCTTTGGTGGCATGAGCGTGGGGGGCATCCCGGCCAACCGCAAGGTCTACGGTACCAGCCTGCTGCCCCGTGTGGACCACCTGCGATTCATTCACGACCCGGTGAATCATGCTTACATCCACAACGCAGAGCCGGTCTGGAACGAAGACCTTCTTCTGGAACTGGAAAACCGCATCCTGCCGCTGCACGATCCGAGCAACATCGCGGCCGTGATCGTCGAACCAGTGGCCGGCAGTGCTGGCTGGTACGTACCGCCGCAGGGTTACCTGAAGCGGCTGCGCGAGATCTGCGACAAGCACGGCATCCTGCTGATCTTCGATGAAGTCATCACCGGTTTCGGCCGCCTGGGCACGGCCTTCGCATCCGACTACTACGGCGTGCAGCCCGACATGCTGAATTTTGCCAAGGCCGTTACCAACGGTGTGTTCCCGCTGGGTGGCGTGGTGTGCACCGATCGCATCTATGACGCCATGATGGGCGCTCACGGCAGCGCACCCGACCACGCGATCGAGTTCTTCCATGGCTACACCTATTCAGGCCACCCGGTGGCCTGCGCTGCAGCCATCGCCACCCTCGATCTGTTCCGCGAAGAGAAACTGTTTGAACGCGCTGGCGAAATGGGCCCTGTGCTGGGCGATGCCATGCACGCCGCGATCAAGGGCCTGCCGAACGTGATTGGCATCCGCAGCCTGGGACTCGCTGCTGCGGTTGAACTGGCACCGGTCCCCGGCCTGCCTGGCAAG
>JAABRN010000412.1 GCA_011390855.1 Hydrogenophaga sp.
GGTCGTGTGTCACCAGAATCACGTTGAAGCGTTGCGCCTCCCACAGGTCGCGCAGGGTGCACCAGAGTTCCTCACGGGTGAACGCATCGAGCGCGCCAAAGGGCTCGTCGAGGAGCAGCATCTTGGGCTCGTGGATAAGCGCGCGGCAGATGCTGGCGCGCTGCTGCATGCCACCCGACAGTTCCCATGGGAACTTGCCTCCCATGCCTCCCAGGCCCACGCTTTCCAGCAGCTTGTTGGCGCGCTCCTCGAACTCCTTGCGGCGGTCCTTGAACTGGCTGCGGTAGGGTTCCACAATTTCCAGCGGCAGCAGTACGTTGTCCAGCGTAGTGCGCCAAGGCAGCAAGGAGGGTGCCTGGAAGGCCATCCCTGAAATCTTCAGAGGCCCCGTCACCGGCTCGCCATCGATGCGTATGCGCCCCATGCTGGGCATGCGCAGGCCGGTGGTGAGCTTCATGAAGGTGGACTTGCCGCAGCCCGACGGCCCCACGATGGCAATGAACTCTCCGCGCTGCACCTTGAGGTTGATGTCCTCCACCGCGAAGATGTTCTTCTCGCGCAACTCGTCGTTGTACGCCAGCCAGACCTGGTCGAAGTCCACGAAGGCGGAACTGCTGTGGGCGCCAGCGGAAGGGCTGGATACTGAGGTGGGATCGGTCGGGGGCATCGCGGTTCTCATGAAAAAGCCAGCCTACCGCTGGGGTGAGGCTGGCTGGGTAGGCAGGGCAGCAGGCTCAGCGGCGAGCGGGCGGCAGCACATTCAGCGCAGCGGCGTCGGGCAGCAGGCTACCGTTCCATACGGCAGTGGGGTTGATGCGGGACTTCGTGCCGAACGCGTCCGACACCTGGCTGGCCATCAGGCTCAGGCGCGCGGGGTCGACGCGACCAAAGCCCTCGCGGCGCGCGTCCGGGCTGGCTACCACGGAGTCGATGGCCAGCTGCAGGCGGCGCGTCTCCAGGCCCACGTTGATGATGCCGTCGCGCGCCTTCACGGACTCGATGCCGGTTGCCGGACTGGCCATGACTTCCTTGGCGCCCTTGGCGAAGGCCGTGAGGAATGCCTTGACGGCAGCCGGGTTCTCGGCAATCAGCTTGGGGCTAGCGATGATGGCGTTGCCGTACAGGCGCACTCCGTATTCAGAGTAGGGCATGATGACCACGTCTTCGGCCTTGACACCGCGCGCTTCCAGGTTGAGCAGCGAGGTGAAGGAAAAGCCGGTGATGGCGTCGATGTCGCCACGCACCAGCATGGTTTCACGCAGCGGCGGGTCCATGGCGGTCCATTGCACGCCCGAAACGTTGTTGGCTTTCTCGAAAATCGGGAAGGCTTTGCGGCCGGCGTCGAACACCGGGGCGCCCAGCTTTTTGCCATTCAGGTCGGATGCTTTCTGGATGCCCGACTTTTTCAGCGCCAGCACGGCAGCCGGCGTGTTGTTGTACACCATCATCACGGCCACGGGTTTGTTGGGCGCATCCGGGTTGTTGGCGTGGAATTCCATCAGGGCCGCCATGTCGGCAAAGCCCATGTCGTAGGTGCCGGAGGCCACACGGGTCACGGTGCCACCCGAGCCGTTGCCGCTGTCGATGGTCACGTCGAGGCCGGCTTCCTTGAAGTAGCCCTTGGCTGCGGGATGCAGGAAGAGGGCGGAAGGGCCCTCGAAGCGCCAGTCGAGCTGGAATTTGATGGGGGTCTGGGCGGACGCGTTGCCGAAGGCCGCAGCCAAGGTGATGGCGGCAGTGGCCTTGAGGAAGTGACGCTTGTGCATGGATGCTCCTGATGACGGACGTGGTGAGGACTGCGGGGTGTTGCAGCAAAAAAGGTGCCAGCCAGAGGCGCGCGCCGAAAATTGAACACAAAACTGTATACACATTGTCCTGCGTCGCACAGCTGGCGGACATTCTGGCAAACCCTGAATTTTCCGCACACAAAAGGTGCGGTTGCACTCGGTGTTTCCCCGTGAGTGTGCGTGTAATGGCTGCGCTTGCACAAGGATGGTGCAAGCGCCGGTGCGGCGGGCCGCGTCAGGCGGTGGGGGCGTCGCTGAGGGCGTGTACCACCGGTACGCCAGGCGCGGGCGGCGCCCCCGCGCCAGCGCCGCGCTCGAAAGTGACCACGTGGTCCACGGCGGCGCGTATCCCTATCCACTCGCCCACCGCATGGTTGTGGTGCGAAGGGACGTGGGTCATGACCATGTCTCCCGAGGGCAGGCGCAGGGTGTAGAGAAACTCCGAGCCACGGAAGGCCTTGCGCACGATCTGCGCCTTGGCCGTGGCTTCGTCGTCGTGGATGATGTCATCGGCGCGCAGCAGCACATCACACAGTCCGGCCTCGTAGGCGCTGGGCAGCGGGCACTCTTCCACGTCCTGCAGATCGCCCAGCGGCGTGTGCACCACCACTTCGCCGCCGTGCTGCTGGATGCGGGCAGGCGCAAATACGCCATGCCCGATGAATTCCGCCACAAAGCGCGTGGCCGGGCGGTGGTAGAGCTCGTAGGCGTTGGCCCACTGGTGCAAATGGCCCTGGTGCATGACACCAATCACATCGCCAATGGCAAAGGCTTCGAGCTGGTCGTGCGTCACGAACAGGGCGGTGGCGTTGGCCGCTTTCAGAATGCCACGCACCTCGTGGGCCAGGCGCTCGCGCAGGTCCACATCGAGGTTGGAGAAGGGTTCATCGAGCAGCAACAGGCGCGGGCTG
>JAABRN010000413.1 GCA_011390855.1 Hydrogenophaga sp.
TGCTCAGGGCAGCCTCGGCCCCGAGGCCGTGGCCGACTTGAACAAGATTGCCAACAGCGGTTCGAAAGAAGAATGGGCACTGGTTCGCAGAGAGTTCGCCAAATACAGAGAAAGCCCGAACCTTGAGGGGTTTGGGCTTTTTTGTTCTTGTCGTCAGAGAATCGGTGGGACGGCGATCAACCGCAAAGCAGAAAACTCGGTGCGACCGGAGTCGCTGGAAATGGTGTGCAAGACCGCGCAGGCCTACTTGTCTGGAGTTGCTGCAGCGCTTTCATGCTCTTTTGTCTTGCGTTGCTCCCGCTCGCGAATGGCCTTCTTGACGTCGTAAAGTTGCCAGACGCCAAAAAGAAGAATCACCAGAAAGACACCCAGTTCCAGCCAGATACCCATGACGTTGCCTCGTTAAAACTTGCCAGTGAACTTCAGTGACATGTTGCCTGACCGCTTGAATGGGCGCAACAGAGTCCCCATGGTCTGCCAGTCAGTGCGCTGCTGGTTCGGCGCTGGAGCCCGCCTGCGTGCGCAGCCAGAACAGTGCGCCCGCAGCGCTCAGGCCGATGGCGGCAGAGATCCAGAGAGCGCCTGAGCCGAAGCGCGCGATACACAGACCAAACAACAGCGGCGCGAATGCCTGGGCCACTCGAGAAGGCGCCATGATGATGCCCTGACGCTGTCCGTAGCCCTGTGGGCCAAAGTACACCAGCGGCAAGGTGCCTTTCGCGATGGTGAGGATGCCATTGCCCGCCCCGTGCAGCAACGCAAACACAGCGCCGGCCGCAGGCCCCAAAAAAAGCCAGCATGCGACCCCCAGCGGGTGCAGCATCGCAGCGACCCTCGCCGACAACAAGGGGTGAAAACGCCTCAGCAGGCCGAATTCCAGCAGTCTGCCCGCCACCTGCGCAGGCCCGACCAGTGCCCCGACGGCGACCGCAGCAGCAAGGGTGGCGCCACTGGCCACCAGCAGTTGCGGGAGGTGAGCAGCCATGGCTGTGCTGACGAACCAGGTGGCTGCAAACACATACGACAACAACCACGCGGTGTGGCGAGGCGGTGCGGCCAATGTCGCCTGTGCCGGCGCTGGAGCAGTCGCTGACTGAACAGGTTGTGGGGAAGCGGGCAGCGCAGACGCCCGGGGGATGCTGGCATTGAGTGGCAAGCCCAGCAGCAGGTGCAGGGCTGCCCAAGTCAGGCATGCGCCGCGCCAGCCCAGTTCGGCTTCGAGCCATCCACTCAGTGGCCAGCCTACCGTGCTGGCAAACCCTGCAATGAGCGTGATGCCGGTGATGGACGCGCGTGCTTCAGTGCCCTTGAGCCTGACCAGCGCCGCAAACGCCGCTTCATACAAGCCACTGCCCATCGCCACGCCGAGCAAAAGCCACGCGAGCATCAGGCTGACCATGCCCTGTGCCTGGGACAGCGCAGCGAGGCCTGCGGCAAACAACACGCTGGTACCCACGAGCACGGGTCGGCCACCCAGGCGGTCGATGGCCCGGCCCGCAAACGGACCCAGCGCAGCGGATGCGAGCAGGGCCAGGGTGAAGGCAGCCCAGATGGTGGTTTCCGGCAGCCCCAGCCCGGCCGCCATGGGCTTGGCCAGGAGGGCCGGCAGGTAGTAGGTGGAGCCCCATGCCAGCGTCTGGGCGGTGCCGAGCGCAAGCACCAGAGGCCAGTCGCGCTGATGCTTCATGGGTTCAGTGGGGGCGCTGTAGAGATGCGCTACGCAATATCACCCGCATGGAAACCAAAGTGGCCCTGACGCCGATCACCGAAATAGTGCTCGAGTGTTTCTCGCACGGTGCGAAAAGCAATCTCGTCCCAGGGGATTTCTTCTTCCGTGAACAGCCGGGCTTCCATGGTCTCAAAGCCAGGGTCGAACTGGTCACTGAGCAGCTTCGCCCGGTAATAGATGTGAACCTGACCGACGCGGGCGACGTTCATCAGCGTGAAGATATCGCCCATTTCAAAGCGGGCACCTGCCTCTTCAACCGTCTCACGTGCCGCGCCTTCGGCGGTGGTCTCGCCCAGTTCCATGAAGCCAGCAGGCAAGGTCCATTTGCCACGACGGGGTTCGATATTGCGCTTGCAGAGCAACACGTACTCGCCACTTTCACCCCATACAGGTACCGTACCCACCACATTCAGAGGGTTGTCGTAGTGCACGGTTCGACAGGCAGGGCAGACTGCGCGGGGTTTGGTGTCACCGTCATCGGGGAGTCGCAAATCAACGGCAGTTCCGCAATTGCGGCAGTGTTTGGCTGGTGGGCGGGTCATGCCGGCAGTTTATCCGGCGGCGGTGAAGCCAAAAAGAAACCGGGCCATGGCCCGGTGTTCTGGTGGGTTGAAGCGAGCTTCTCAGGTGCTCAGGCCTTCTTGCCGTGCTTGGCGATCAAGGACTTGGCGGTTTCGAACAACTGCTTGCCGTTGAAGCCGCGCTTGTCCATGTCTTGCATCCACTCCACTTCGACCAGGCGCGCCTTGCGCTGGAACTCCTGCGCCTCTGCGGCCGCAATGGTGTAAATGCTGTTGCCCTGGTCCACTGCGGCCTTGCGGCCAGCCGGGTCACCGCCTTGCTGCACCTTGCCAAGCCAGCCTGACGTTTCCATGCCGGAGTTCTTGTCGATGATGGCCTTCAGGTCAGGAGCGAGGCTGTGGTACTTGTTCTTGTTCATGGCCATCACGAAGGTCGTGGTGTA
>JAABRN010000415.1 GCA_011390855.1 Hydrogenophaga sp.
CCCAGGGCTACTATCGCGTTCTCGCGATCCGCGACTGGGTCACCCGCCAGGTCGCTTTCACCTCCAACACCACCAACGGCAACACCTCGGCGGTGGACACGCTGATTGAGCGGGTCGGCGTGTGCCGCGACTTTGCCCATTTGATGATCGCGCTGTGCCGGGCCTGCAACATCCCCGCGCGCTTTGCCACCGGCACCGACTACGGCGCCGACCCCGCGCTCGGACCGCCCGACTATCACGCCTATGTCGAGGCCTATCTGGGTGAACGCTGGTACATCTTTGACCCATCGGGCACCGCCATCCCCATGGCCTTTGTGCGCTTCGGCACCGGGCGCGACGCCGCCGACGTGGCCTTCGCCACCATCTTCGGCAACGTGCAGACGCAGGCCCCCATCATCCGCACCTGGGCGGTGGAAGACGCGGCGCGCGGCTTCGAGCTGCCGCACCACTGCGTTGATGCCTTGTCCACCGACAGCGGGCCCTCGCCGCACAGCTGATCACGCGCGCGACCCGCTTCCGCAGGGCTTCAGTTGTCGGAGCGTTGGCCGATAAAGCAGAGACAACCCATTTTTTGGCAGATCGCCAAGCTGTCGCCATGCCCATCTCCCCTGCGTCCAGTGTCTCGGCCACCGCCACGGGCCTGAGTGGCCTGCGAGCCGCCCAGCAGCGCATGGACACCCACGCGCACAACATCGCCAACTTGGCCACCCCGGGCTTCCAGCGGCAGACCGTGGTGCAGACCGCGCAGTCAGGCACGGGCGGCGTGAACACCGCCGTGCGCAGAGAGCCGGCGAGCGCCTCGGCATTTGGCGCCCAGCTCGCCGAAGACCTGGTGGGCCAGCGCATGAGCCTCTACAGCTTCGCCGCCAACCTGAAAACCGTGCAGACCCAAGACGACATGCTGGGCGCCCTGCTCGACACCAAAGCCTGAGCCCGCCGAGCCGAATCAACAGGCAGGCGATGCCTGGCGATAGCATGGGCGTTGATCCTCATCCGGAAGACACCATGAAAACGGTCACCGCACTCGCCCTCGCAACCGCGCTCCTCACCGGCTGCGCGCAGAGCCGCATGGCCGACCATCTGGGCACAGGTCACACCGCCATGGACCACACGGCCCACATGCAAGCCATGGCCAGCGCCGACCGCCAGGCCGACGTGTCCGCACGCGGCGGCCAGGTGATGCCCTTCAGCCTGGCCGCCACCGAGCATGTGTTCACCCTCAACGCCAGCGGTGGCGTGCAGCAAGTGGTGGCCCGCAACGCGGGCGATGCCCAACAGGTGACCCTGGTGCGCCAGCACCTGCGCGAGATTCGCGAGCAGTTTCTGAAAGGCGACTTCTCCGGCCCCAGCCACATCCACGGCGCAAACATGCCCGGCCTGGCACAACTCAAAGCAGCGCGGCCGGGCCAGCTCACGATTGCCTACCAAGATATCCCCGCCGGCGCCCAGCTGAGCTACACCACCACCGAAACGAATCTGGTCGCCGCCCTGCACCAATGGTTCAACGCCCAACTGGCCGACCATGGGCCGGATGCCCGAGGCGGTCATGCGCACCATGAGGGCATGGGCAAGCGCTGAAGGGCCATGTCAATGGCGGCGAGCCCTGCCCATGGGCTTCTCGCCTTTCTGCTTTCCTGCCAGGCCATGCAGAAATCACCTGCTGGCCGGAATCAGTGACGGACAGTGGTCAGCGCCTGACCCCAGCATGCCTTTCCGCACTGCAACGCCCCTGTCTTTGGTGAGGCAGTCTCCTGGCGCCCGACAACCGGCTGCTCTTCGCCTCGCGCCAGTGCATGGTGACGCAACGACTTGCTTTCGTGTGGGACGAGCGCATCACGATGCTGCTCGGACCCAGCGTGCGGGTACACGACGCCTGAATGGCCGGCGATGGCAGCGCGTGTCCCTGTCGGACGCAGTGGCCTGGCTGTTGCCGCCTGAAGCTGGCGGGTCGTGCACCAGACGGGCGGGATACAGTGAGCGGGTCGCGGGCGACCGCCTTCCCTGACCGGCACAGCGGGCGGGACGGGGCGATGCGCCTGACCAACGAAAAGAGAGGAGATCACATGCAACCCCAACAAAAGCTGCAGTGGAACGTGGGCTACTGGTTGCTGGCACTACTGGCTCTGACATGGATACAGTCCGCCTGGCAGACCGCGCGCACCGTGGAAGCGGTGCCCTACAGTGCGTTTGAGCAGGCGCTGGCAGACGGTCGGGTGGCGGAGGTGATCGTCGGCGAGACCACACTCACCGGCAAGCTCAAGTCGCCCGAGTCCGACGGCAAGACCACCATCGTGGCCAACCGGGTCGAGGGGGATCTGGCCGAACACCTGTCAAAATATAGCGTGCCCTACCGGCGGGTGGTGGAAAGCACCCTGCTGCGCGACCTGCTGTCGTGGATCGTGCCGGGTCTGGTGTTCGTGGGCGTGTGGCTGTTCCTGATCCGCCGCTTCATGGATCGGCAGGGTGCCGGCGGCTTCATGAGCATCGGCAAGAGCCACGCCAAGGTCTATGTGGAGAAAGACACCGGCGTGACCTTCGCCGATGTGGCTGGCGTGGACGAAGCCAAGGCCGAGCTGCAGGAAATCGTGAGCTTTCTGAAGGACCCGAAGGGGTCGGGCCGGCTCGGTGCTCGGTTGCCGCGGGGCGTGCTGCTGGTGGGTCCACCGGGCACGGGCAAGACGCTGCTGGCCAA
>JAABRN010000416.1 GCA_011390855.1 Hydrogenophaga sp.
AGGCTGGGGCCGGCGACTTCGCGGCCGTCCATGTAGACGTAGCCGCTGGTGGCGGTGTCCAGGCCCGCCAGCACGTTCAGGATGGTGGTCTTGCCACAGCCCGAATGGCCAATGATGCAGACGAATTCGCCCTTGTCGAGGCCAAAGGACACATCGGCAAAAACCGGCTTGTCTTTCTGGTAGGCCTTGCTGAGCTTTTCTATTTTCAGGAAGTCGCGCATGGCGGGGTCCTTGTGGCTGGGCGCCGCTACGGGGTTGCTGGAATCGATGGCCGGAACCTCGGCCTGCGTTTGCCGTTCCTGTACGTCACTCCACATAGGTCACCGCCTTTTGCAGAAGACCAAACATCTGGTCCAGGAACATGCCTACCAGGCCAATGGTGATGATGGCGAAGATCACGTTGGTGAGGGAGAGGTTGTTCCACTCGTTCCACACGAAGTAACCAATACCCGTGCCGCCCACCAGCATTTCGGCGGCCACGATGACCAGCCATGCGATGCCCATGCTGATGCGCATGCCAGTCAGGATGGTGGGAGCCGCGGCGGGCAGGATCACCTTGAAGGCCTTGCGGATGGGCGAGACCTCCAGCGTGAGCGCCACGTTGAGCCAGTCGCGCTTCACCGAGGCCACGCCGAAAGCCGTGTTGATGAGCATGGGCCACACCGAACAGATGAAGATGACGAACACACCGCTCACGTTGGAGTCCTTGAGGGTGTAGAGCGCCAGCGGCATCCAGGCCAGGGGGCTGATGGGTTTCAGGATCTGGATGAACGGGTCAAAGGACTTGCGCATGAGCGGCGACATGCCGATGGCAAAGCCCAGAGGGACCGCCACCAGTACCGCCAGCGCGAAGCCCATGGCCACCCGGCCCAGCGAGTGCAGGAGCTGAATGCCCACGCCTTTGTCGTTGGGGCCGTTGTCGTAGAACGGGTTGGTCAGGTGCGCCCAGCTGGCTTCGGCCACGGCCCAGGGCTGAGGAAACCCGGAGGTTTTCTCGTCCCCCGGGGCCTTGCCCAGCAGCTTGGCGTACTCGATTTCCTCGGCGGTCATGCCGGCGCTCGACCCGCCCACCGACGGTGCCGAAGTCGCCAGGTGCCACGCGCCGACAAACAGCACCAGCATGACCAGCGAGACCAGTGCCGCGCGCAAGTTCAGGTTGAGCCCTTGCATGTCAGGAACTCCGGCTGATGGCGAAGCTCTTGGCGTACTCAGCCGCCTTGGCCGGATCGAACTCCTTGCCCATGATGGTGTGCTTGGTGTAAGCAGGACCATCCTGGAACGGAATGCCCAGATCCTTCATGTGCTTGCGCGCGTCGGTGATCAGGAACACACGCTCGGCGATCTGCTTGTAGTTCACCTCGCCCTTCACGTAGCCCCAGCGCTGCATCTGGGTGAGCATCCACACCGCCATGCTCTGCCAGGGCATGGGGTCGAAGTCGGCGCGGTCGGGCACGGTCTGCACGTTGCCCAGGCCATCGGCGAAGCGGCCTGTGAGCACCTGCGCCACCACCGTTTCCGGCTGGTTCAGGTAGGCCTGGGGTGAAATGACTTTGGCAATCAGTTCGCGGTTCTTGGGCTGGCGCGCCATGGCGGCTGCAGTCAGCACCGCACGGTACAGCGCGGCAAAGGTGTTGGGGTTCTGCTGGATGAACTCGGTGCTGGTGCCAAAGGCGCAGCACGGGTGGCCGTTCCACAGGTCCTTGGTGAGTATGTGCAGGAAGCCGATCTCGTCGAACACCGCACGCTGGTTGAACGGGTCTGGGCCGAGGTAGCCGTCGATGTTGCCAGCGCGCAGGTTGGCCACCATTTCGGGCGGCGGCACCACGCGGATCTGTACGTCGGTGTCCGGGTTGATCCCTGCTTCGGCCAGGTAGTAGCGCAGCAGGAAGTTGTGCATCGAGTACTCGAAAGGCACGCCGAACTTGAAGCCTTTCCACTGCGATGGATCGCGGCGGTTCTTGTGCTTGTTGTGCAGCGTGATGGCCTGCCCGTTCGTGTTCTGGATGGTGGCCACGTTCATGGGCACCGCATTGGAGCCGACGCCCAGGGAAATGGCCAGCGGCATGGGGGACAGGAAGTGCGTGGCGTCGTACTCCTTGTTGATCATCTTGTCGCGGATGAGCGCCCAGCCGGCGGTCTTGACCACCTCCACGTTGAGCCCTTCCTTCTGGTAGAAGCCCAGGGGCTTGGCCATGATCAGGGGGGTGGCACAGGTGATGGGGATGAAACCAATGTTCAGGTTGGTCTTCTCCAGGGCGCGACGCTCTTGCGCCATGGCCTGCAGGCTGGCCACGGGCAGCACGCTGGAAATGGCGGCCATGGCGGTGCCCTTGCCCACGGCGCGCAGAAAGTTGCGGCGCACTGCATCGTGCGGGAACAGCGCCTTCATGAGCGAGGCTTCGATGAACTGGTTCGAGTACTCCTGGAATTCGGCGGTCTCGCTGCGGGCCTTCAGCTCGATGGCGGCTCCCTGGGCCGACAGCTCCTGCTGGTGGTCGGCTACGGTGTGGTCGCGGCCGCAGGTGCACTTCATCATCAAAGGGCGGTCTGCGTCATACGGATCAAAGTACGGAGTCATGGGGCACCTCATAAAGTTGGGTGAGGTGCCTTATGCAAGGGTCGGGCCTGATTCCCGGCGCGTGCTGCATTTCTGGGCCTTTTCGGGCCTGCAGCGCGATTTCGCCGCAGCTTT
>JAABRN010000417.1 GCA_011390855.1 Hydrogenophaga sp.
CCATGGGCCTGGCCAAGGCCAGCCTGGAATCTTCGGTGCGATACCTGGCCGAGGCGCTGGGTCCGCGCGGTATGCGCGTCAACGGCATCAGCGCAGGCCCGATCAAGACCCTGGCCGCAAGCGGCATCAAGGATTTTGGCAAGTTGTTGCGCATCGTTGCCAATGCCTCGCCGCTGCGCCGCAACGTGACCATTGAAGATGTGGGCAACGTGGCGGCGTTTCTCCTGTCAGACCTCGCATCGGGCATGACCGCCGAAATCACCTATGTGGATGGCGGCTTCAGCCAGACGGGTGGCATGAGCCTGGACAGCGAACAGGCAGCATAGACAGACACCTTTCCAGAACAGCAAAGGCGCCTGGGAAGACTCAGGCGCCTTTTTCGTTGGCTTTCTTCAAGATCACGTACAACTGGTCTTTCAGCAGCAGCTTTTCCTTCTTGAGGGTCTCGATCTCGGGCTGGGTGCTCGGCTGAATCTGAGCCTCCATGTTCTTGATGCGCTGATCCAGATCGTTGTGTTTGTCGAATAGACGGGTGAAGTGGATGTCGTGCCCTTTGAGGCGGGAAATGAGTTCGCGGTATTCAGGAAACATCCGGTGTCCTTTCAAGACGGCGCTGATGGGCAATGAATCAGGAAACCACGGTTGACCAGTCTGTCTTTGCGCTGCAGATGCCCACCGAGGCATCTGCCAGGGGAAGACTCACGTCAGGGGTGAAGGCCCCTATTGCCTGATCCAGCAGCCAGATCGCACGCCGGCAGCGTTGCACTTGCCCTTCAGTGCAACCCCTGCCTGCGCACCCTGGCCCGTTCAACAACGGTTTCCAGGATGAAGGTTACCCCGATCTCACACAATCCGCGAAATAGGCCTTCTTGCCATCGGCGTCCGGCATTTCCACCAGGCCATGGATATCGGTCTCGAAGCCAGGGCACTGCGCGTTGAACTCGCGGGCGAATTTGAGGTAATCAACGATTTTCCTGTTGAAAACCTCACCGGGAATCAGCAGTGGAATGCCCGGCGGATAGGGCGTGACCAGACTGGTGGTGATGCGCCCTTCCAGTGCGTCAATCGGTACCCGTTCGGTGGTGCGGTGGGCGATGTGGGCGAAGGCGTCGCTGGGCTTCATGGCCGGCGTGAGGTCGCTCAGGTACATCTCGGTGGTGAGACGGGCAATGTCGTAGCGTGCGTACAGTGCGTGCACATGCTGGCACAGGTCGCGCAGGCCCATCTGTTCGTACCGCGGGTGCTTCTGACAAAACTCGGGCAGGATCCGCCACATGGGCTGGTTGCGGGCGTAGTCGTCCTTGAACTGCTGCAGTGCGGTCAGCAGCGTGTTCCAGCGCCCTTTCGTGATGCCGATCGTGAACATGATGAAAAAGCTGTAAAGGCCGGTTTTTTCGACCACCACGCCGTGTTCAGCCAGAAACTTCGTGACGATGGACGCCGGAATGCCCGTCTCTTCAAACCGGCCGTCCAGATTGAGTCCAGGTGTGACGATGGTCGCCTTGATCGGGTCCAGCATGTTGAACCCGGGCGCCATGTCGCCGAAGCCGTGCCAGTCCTTGGAGGTGGGCTGTTCTCCCTCAGCCACGGCCGGGTAAGGATTGAGCACCCAGTCGCTTGACTCGCCCATGCCCTCTTCCGCCAGGTCGTCAGGCCCCCAGACCTTGAACCACCAGTCGTCGCCGCCAAACTCGGCCTCGATCTTGCGCATGGCCCGGCGGAAATCGAGCGCTTCGAAGATGCTCTCCTCGACCAGCGCGCGCCCGCCTGGAGGCTCCATCATGGCCGCAGCAACGTCGCAACTGGCGATGATCGCGTATTGCGGACTGGTGCTGGTGTGCATCAGATACGCCTCGTTGAACAGGTGCCGGTCCAGCTTGACGTTCTGCGAGTCTTGCACCAGCACATGGCTGGCCTGGCTGATGCCGGCCAGCAGCTTGTGGATGGACTGTGTGGCATACACCACCGACTCCTTGGGCCGCACACGCTTCTTGCCCATGGCGTGGAAGTTGCCGTAGAAAGGGTGAAATGCCGCGTGGGGCAGCCACGCTTCGTCAAAGTGAAGGTTGGCCACATAGCCGTCCAGCATCTGCTTGATGGCCTCGGTGTTGTAGAGCACACCGTCGTAGGTGGACTGGGTCAGGGTGAGCACACGTGGCTTCACGGTGGCGGCATCCACCCCGGCCAGCAGAGGATTGGCGCGGATCTTGGCCTGAATCGCCTCGATCTCGAACTCGCTCTGCGGAATGGGGCCAATGATGCCGAAGTGGTTGCGCGTGGGCTTGAGGAAAACCGGGATGGCACCGGTCATGATGATGCTGTGCAGGACGGACTTGTGGCAGTTGCGGTCTACCACCACCACATCGCCCGGCGCCACCGTGTGGTGCCAGACCATCTTGTTGCTGGTGCTGGTGCCGTTGGTGACGAAATAGCAGTGGTCTGCATTGAAGATGCGTGCCGCGTTGCGCTCGGACGCACCGATGGCCCCGTTGTGGTCCAGCAGCTGGCCCAGTTCTTCCACCGCGTTGCACACGTCGGCGCGCAGCATGTTCTCGCCAAAGAACTGGTGGAACATCTGGCCCACGGGGCTCTTTAGAAATGCAACGCCCCCCGAATGCCCTGGACAGTGCCAGGAATAGGAGCCGTCTTCGGCGTAGTCGAGCAACGCCTTGAAGAACGGTGGCTGGATAC
>JAABRN010000418.1 GCA_011390855.1 Hydrogenophaga sp.
GGTCTTCATCTTCTGCGAACGGAATGTCTTCAGACGGCAGCAAGGCCGAGACCATGCGAAAGCGCAGCGGCAGATCGGCTGGCAGGGTCGGACCCTGTTCCAGGCCTTTGGCCACGATGTGCTGGGCAATCACTTTCAACGTGCCCTGGCGCAACGGCCCTTCCACCAGCACGGCAAAGCGGGTGTTGGAGATGCGGCACACGGTGTCGACTTCTCGCACCACGCGCGAGAGGCGAGAGGCCGCGACCACCAGCGCGCGATCGCCGGTTTCGCGACCTTCCTTGGCCACGATGTCGCTGTGATTGGACAGCTCCACCAGGAACACACCGCAGTGGTGGCCGTAGCGCCGGGCGCGGCGAACGGCGTCGCGCATGCGCAGGTAGAGCACGGGTGTGATGGTCAGGCCTGTCAGGGGATCGGCACTGTCGAGCGCGCGCATGCGGGCGCGGTTTTCGTTGTATTCCTTGGCTCGGCGGTGCAGGATGTAGAGCAGCAGCGGAATCTCGATCGCCGAGCCAATCAGCACCGCGTACTGCGTGGCCCAGCTGTCGGGCAGCACACCCGCGGCACGCAGGGCGGGAAAGGGGTAGCCCAGGTGCACGGGCAGAAAACCCAGTGCCATCCAGCCCGCGTATTTTTCACCGAGGCGCCAGGTCCAGATACACAGGCTGAAGCTCAGCAGCACCGACAGCAGTCCGTAGATGTTCAGCACGGTGAACATGGCCGGGGTGTTGAACAACAGGTAGGGAATGGGGAACAGAAAGCCGAAGGCCGACCACGCCAGCACCGCGCGGTCCACCCCGCGGTGGTAGCGCGACACGGCACACACCTCGCGCACGAACCAGATGCCGGATGCCGTCAGCCAGAGCATGAAGACGGGTGCGGCCGCGTTGTTCCACCAGGCCGCGTTGGGCCAGAAGAAGAAGCCGCCCATGCCGGTGAAGGCGACCTGGAACCCCAGCATGCAGGCCACGTAAATCACGTAGGCCACAAAGGCGCGGTCGGCATAGAGCCGGGCGTGCACCCAGCCCAGGAACATCACCAGCAGGCCAAAACCGAGGTAGCCGCCGATCATCAGGTAGGTCCAGACGCGCTTGTTTTGCAGTTCGTCTTCAGCAATCAGATAGACACGGGGGCTCAGCGGCGAGGGCTCGTTTGTCAGGCGCAGCCACACCGGGCCAGGCAGTTGGGCGGTGTCGATGGCAAAAACCGGTGATCGGTCTGGTATGGACCACTCGGCCACCGGCAGGTGGTCGCCGGCCATCTGAGTCTTCCAGCCACCCGCCGGGTCGGCCTGGTGGAAGTGGGCGCGGTCGGTGAAGGCGCCGCCGTCCATCATGAGGTACCAGCGCTGGGCGGGATCGAGTTCGGGCAATTCGAAGCGCATCCACAAAGCCGCACCCTTGAGCTGAAAGGCGCGCGCGCCTGCCAGAGGTTCGAAGTCCGCTTCCTGTGCGGTGACTTGTTCGATGCTCTGTTTGCTGGACGGGTCCAGCAAAAAACGGGCTTGCTGCGTGATGTCACGCAGGTTGCCCGTCTCCAGGGTAGCGGGTTCGGTACTGGGCTGGGCCATGGCCGAGGTGGTCCAGCAAAAAGCGACCAGCAACAGCGAGACAATCCAGCGGGCAATCGGGGCCCTGGCGCTAATACGTGTCATGCGAGCATCGTAGCCGCTGGTGTCGCTCATGGGGGAAGCAATGAATGTCCATAAGCGGACTTATTGCCTGAAAGAGGGGGTCACGCGCGCCGCTTGTGTGGTTGTTTTGCAGCAGAAGGCCGCCAGGTGCCGGTGGTGGTCAGGCGATCTTCCAGCCGATTGATCCACGTGCTGGCTTTGGGGTCGTGGCTCCAGTCGGCCACGGTGTCCATCATGGGGTTGAGCACCTGTTCCGGCAGGGTCAGTGGCCGGGTCTGATCGAGCAGGAAACGGGTGAGCATGTGGTATCCGATGGTGCGCGTGAACAGCCGCACGATGGAGAAGCGAGAGGAGATCAGTCGCACCACCGAATCGACGGCTCGCAGCAGCACCAGACCCAGGCGGAACAGCAGGCGCGATAGCAGCGGCACGTGTTCGTCCACGCCAATGTCGCGCGCAGTCTGGCGCCCGATGAGCCACTGTGTGAGCGGCACCGGAACGTGCCGCAATACCGGCACATGAATGGAGTTCGCCATGGTGTTCATGAGCGCGCGACCCAGGGCCGGGCGCGCGTCGGGGATGACGGCCACGGTGCGTGCACGGGCCTGGATGCGATCAAACAACGCGGTCGCTTCATCCATGGTGTGGGCCATCCATTCGCGGCGGATACCCAGCACGTGGCCCATCACGTTCCAGGTGTGCAGGTAGGCCTCTTCGTCATCTTGCGACAGGCGCTGCCCCAGCTTGCGCATGCCGTTGAGGAACACGTAGCTGAAGGTCAGCGCACCTGGGCCGGGTTGCCGCGCAGGATCAGGTGGCGGATGGTGGCGTGAATCAGGCGCACCTTGAGCACCTGTGCCACGCCCGTGCCGCCAGGGCTCATCAGGCCGCCGCGCATCATCACGGGAAAGATCATGGCGGCTGTCTGGCGGATGCGGTGTTCGGTGTGCGCTTCCAGCTGGCCGGCGATGTGCAGCACACCAGCCAGCTGTGGCAGCACATAGCACTCGGGCAGGCTGGCGCAGAACAGCAGCGTGC
>JAABRN010000419.1 GCA_011390855.1 Hydrogenophaga sp.
TTGCCTCGTCTCGTGGACAAGGCCGGCGCTCAGCCGATCACAGCGACTTGGTCGAGTAGTACCAGTCGGTCGTCTTGTAGCCTTCGGCCAAACGCGCCTTGATCGCGTCGGGGCTCTTGGGCGGCGGCACTATCACGTCGTTGCCGGGCTTCCAGCCTTCGGGCGTCGCGACCTTGTTGGCGTCGCTGGTCTGCATCGCCTGCAGCAGGCGCACAAACTCGTCGATGCTGCGGCCGTTGCTCATCGGGTAATAGACCATGGCGCGCAGGATGCCGTTGGGGTCGATGAAGAAGGTGGCGCGCACGGCCTGCGTGTCGGCCGCTCCCGGGTGCACCATGCCGTAGGCGCGGGCCACGTCCATCTTGATGTCTTCGATGATCGGGAAGCTGATCTCCACACCAAATTTCTCCTGGATGTTCTGCGTCCAGGCCAGGTGCGAATACAGGCTGTCGATCGACAGGCCGAGCAGCTCGCAGTTCATGGCGCGGAAGGTCTCGGCGTGTTTCTGGAAGCCGATGAACTCGGTGGTGCAGACCGGCGTGAAGTCGGCCGGGTGCGAGAACAGGATCAGCCACTTGCCCTTGTAGTCGGCGAGGGTGCGGTCACCGCGGGTGGTCTTGGCGTTGAAGGCGGGGGCGGCTTCGTTGAGGCGGGGGAAGGTGGCAACGTGGTCCATGAGGAACTCCATTCAGGGCGGTTTCGGAAAAACCGGGAAAGCAGGATCGCTTGGCCGATGAATGAAGTCTATGGACTTGTGTTTTTGGATAGGTTGCGTTTTATCAAGCGGGTGATTGGGAGTTGCTACTGACTCGATAGCGGGGGGTTGCGGCTCTGGCGATGAGGCTCGTAGCGGTGATACTTGGGTGGTGGCGCGAGGCGACGGCGTTGGTGGGTGGTCGTTGCCCCGGCTGTTGTGGTTGCTTGAGGCTGGGAGCAGTCCTTCGGAATGTGGCAGGTCGAAGGCTGCTCCCGATCCGGTGCGGGCTTTGCACCGCGCGCCACAAAGCCGCCTTTCTGGTCGCAGCGGCCTGCAGATTCTGTTGGGGCAAATGTTTGTTCCAGTAGACTCGACCGGGTTTGATGGCCCGCTGGTGATCTCGCTGGCATGTCTCGAGCTGGGTCAGGTTTGTCGGATCTGTTATACCGGCTCAGCTGGCCATCAGCATGAGCCAACTGGTTGATTTCAAACACCTTTCGGAGGCGGCATGCAACTTTGTTTAACGACCACGATTGTGGGTATCCTGCGTTTGGTCGGATAAACCACGAGTTGGGCGTCATGAACCGTCTTCAACGTCACCTTTTCCTCTCATGGCTCGCTGCAATCGCAGTGGCAGTTTTCCTTGGCTTTGCCTACGACTGGCCTCACACTTGGTGGGTCACCTCAGGTCTTGGCCTGCTTGCCTTCATCATCGAACGCCCATTTCTCCATCGCATTTACTCCGTCGCACCAACGCCCATTGAGTTCTTCTCCGAGCAGCAAGCTTGGAAGCACTTCCTTGTTGGGTACGGTGTCTTCCTTACTGTCGTGGCGCTTAGCTTGCTCACGTTCGCACAAGGGTACGCGCGAAGCCTCGGCGAAGGTTTGCTACCAATGTTCGTCTTAGTCCTTGGTCCATTGCTCTTCCCCGTGGCGGCTCACCAATTAGCGGTGTACAAGGCTCTCGCCCATGCTGACGCCTAACCCTTCCATCGAGCGGACACGCAGCGGCAGGCCACGCTTGGCCTTCATTTCATTCTGGGCCATGCGCGTCCTGCCGCTGCGTGCCGCTCATGTCAAACGTTGAGCGTCTGCATTTCCGATTGACCGAAGACCGCTCATGGCCGTTTGCGGTCTTCGTGCACCACTGAGCGCCTGACCGTACCCACTGTACTGCCTGCCCCCATCACCCCGGCGCGTTCGCCGCCTCGGTGTGGATCACCCCACCCCCCAAGCACACCTCGCCGTCGTACAGCACGGCGCTCTGCCCCGGCGTCACGGCCCATTGCGCATCGGCGAAGCGCAGGGTGATGCCGCTGTCGTCGGTGGTCAGCGTGCAGGGCGCATCGGCCTGGCGGTAGCGTGTCTTGGCGGCGATCTGCGTGGCGGCCGGCGCTGCACCGGCCACCCAGCTCAGGTCTTCGGCGCGCAGGCTGGGCGCCAGCAGCCAGGGGTGGTCGTGGCCCTGCACCACCCAGAGGGTGTTCTTCTCCACGTCTTTGCGCGCCACAAACCAGGGCTCGTGTTGATTGCCGCCTTTCTGCGCGCCCTTGGCCTTGATGCCGCCGATGCCCAGGCCCTGGCGCTGGCCCAGGGTGTAGAAGCTCAGCCCCACGTGCTGGGCTATGGTGCGGCCGGTCGGGTCTTTGATCGGGCCCGGTTCTTTGGCGATGTAACGGTTCAGGAAATCGCGGAACGGCCGCTCGCCGATGAAGCAGATGCCGGTGCTGTCCTTCTTCTTCGCGTTGGGCAGGCCGATCTCGGCGGCGATGCGGCGCACCTCGGTCTTGGGCAGCTCGCCCACCGGGAACAGCGTCTTGCTCAGCTGCGCCTGGTTGAGCCGGTGCAGAAAATAGCTCTGGTCCTTCAGCGGGTCCAGGCCCTTGAGCAGTTCGTGCTTCCCGGTCTGTGCGTTCAGGCGCACGCGGGCGTAGTGGCCGGTGGCGATCTTCTCGGCGCCCAGGCGCATGGCG
>JAABRN010000420.1 GCA_011390855.1 Hydrogenophaga sp.
CGTGCTGGGCGGTGGCATCGCTGCCGGCGGGCACCATGCCTGCCATGGCGTGCACGCGCTGGCAACCGCTGGCTTCGATGTAGGGAATGGCCTGCTCAAGTGAGGCAATGAATTCGGCTTTGCGCCCAGGGTGGCAGGCCATGCCGCGTTCGCCTGCGGCCCAGTCGCCCGGCGGCAGGTTGAACAGGGCCTGGGTGAGGCCGTTTGCCTTCAAGCGCACGGCAATCTCGGCTGGCGTGTGTTCGTAGGGGAACAGGTACTCCACCGCATCAAAGCCGTCTTTCGCGGCGGCGGCGAAGCGGTCGAGGAACGGCACCTCGGTGTACATCATGGTCAGGTTGGCGGCGAAGCGGGGCATGCTGTGGCGGTGTCTCGTGTTACCAGAGGGTAGGAAATCGGGCTTGAAGCTCGGTGATCTGCGATGCGGTCAAAGGCTCGGGTCGGCGGTCGGTCAGCAACCACAGGCGCGCGGTTTCTTCCAGTTCTTCGAGCAGGGCCATGGCGCGGCCGGGGCTGTCGTGCCACACGGTGGGGCCGAGGCGGTCCAGCATCACGGCGTGCAGCGGTCGCTCAGCAGCGGCGATGAGCGCGGCCACGTCGTCGGCCACGCTCGCATCGCCCGGCACGCGGTAGGGCACCAGCGGCACATGGCCCACCTTCATCAACTGGTAGGGCGTGAGCGGCGGCAGGATGTCGTCGCTGCGCCAGACGCCTTGCAGGGTGAGCGCAACGAGGTGGGTGGAATGTGTGTGCAACACGCAGTGCGCACCGGGTGCGGCGGCGTAGATGCGTCGGTGCAGGGTGAGTGTCTTGCTGGCGCGCGAACCGGCCATGGCGGTACCGTCTTCGCTCACCCAGGCCAGATGTGCAGGATCGAGGAAACCCAGGCAGGCATCGGTGGGGGTGATGAGGAAGCCGCCGCCCTGTTCGGTGGAAAGGCGCACGCTGATGTTGCCGGCGGTGGAGTGCACCAGCCCGCGCTGGAACAGGCTGGCGCCCACGCGGACGATGTCTGCGCGCACGGCTGCCTGAGCGGCAGGCCAGTGTGGGCTCACAGCGCCACTCCCGCCTGTTGCAAGGCTTGTGCAAAAAAGTCGACGCCGCCAAAGTTGCCCGACTTGAGCGCGAGTTGCACGTTGTCGCCGCTTTCAGGCAACGTGGATTGTGTCCATGGCACGCCGGGGCAGATGGCCGCGCCAATGCGCAATTGCTGCACACCCAGTGCCTGGACCACCGCGCCGGATGTTTCGCCACCGGCCACCACCAGGCGGCGCACGCCGGCCTGTACCAGACCCTTTGCGATGTGGGCCAGCGCGTGTTCCACCAGCTCGCCCGCCGCCTGCACACCCAGCGCCTGCTGCACGGCTCGCACGCTCTCCGGCGTGGCGGTGGCGTAGACCAGCACCGGGCCTTGAGGCAGCGCTTCAACGGCTTGCGTCAGCACGGTGGCGGCGGTTTGCCTGCCTTCGTGCAGCGCCAGCGGGTCGATCTGCAGGGCCGTGCGGCCAGCGCCCATCCATTGCGCGACCTGTGCGTTGGTGGCTTCTGAACACGAGCCCGACACCACGGCGGCCGGACCTTGCAGTTGATCCAGATCGGCAGCGTTGGCGTTGGGCGTGAACCAGCCGCGTCTGGCGTAGGCCGGGGGCAGGCCCAGCGCCACACCAGAGCCAGCGGTGAGCAAGGGCAGTTCGGCGCAGGCTTCTGCCAGTGTCAGCAGGTGGGCGTTGCTCACCGCATCGGCCACGGCGATTTTCACGCCTTCTGCGCGCAGCAGCTCGATGCGTTCCTGTGTGGCTGGTGCGCCACCATCGAGTACATCGTGCCGCAGCAGGCCCACGGTTTGTGGTGTCTGCGCCTGCAGCACGCGCACCAGGTTCGCGTCCGTCATGGGCGTGAGCGGGTGATTGCGCATGCCCGAATCGCTCAGCAGCACATCGCCCACGAACAAGTGACCACGGAACACGGTGCGACCGTTTTCCGGGAAGGCGGGGCAGGCTATTGAGAAGTCGGTGCCCAGCGCGGCCATGAGCGCATCGGTCACCGGACCGATGTTGCCCTCTGGCGTGGAGTCAAACGTGGAGCAGTACTTGAAATAGATCTGCCGTGCGCCAGCCGCGCGCAAGGCGGCCAGCGCCGCCAGGCTTTGCGCGACCGCGTCGGCGGGTGTGATGGTGCGGGTCTTGAGCGCGATGACCACGGCGTCGGCCTTGGGCAAGCCGTCTTCCGGCACGCCCAGCACCTGCACCGTGTGCATGCCGGCGCGCACCAGCATGCTGGCCACGTCGGTGGCGCCGGTGAAGTCGTCTGCGATGACGCCGAGGATCATGCGGCGTCCTTTTGCTGCTCTGGCAGCTCGATGCCGGCCAGTTGCGCGTAGTACTTCACCACGGCAGAGTCGTCTTCACCACCCAGGCCCATGGCGGCGGTAGACAGGTAGAGCTGGTGCGCGGCTGCGGCCAGCGGCAGCGGAAACTTGAGCTGGCGCGCGGCATCGAGCACGATGCCCAGGTCTTTCACGAAGATGTTCACGGCTGAGAGCGGGGTGTAGTCACCGTCCAGGATGTGGGGCACCCGGTTTTCGAACATCCAGCTCATGCCGGCGGAATTGCAGATCACTTCGTACAGCTGGCGCGGTTCGGCGCCGGCGCGCATGCCCAGGGCCATG
>JAABRN010000421.1 GCA_011390855.1 Hydrogenophaga sp.
ATCGGGGTCGTAGGTGGTCATGGTGCGTCCAGCGGCTTGCATGTGTCACATCATGGCACAGGTGGGCTGCGCTGTTGAACGCGGCCAGAAGCAAAAAAGCCAGGATGAAGAACACCCTGGCTTTTTGTGTGTTGCCGGCGCGGGGCTGGTGCCCCGCGACGCTCAGCGCGCCTTTCAGCGAGAGAAGCGTCGACCTTCCGGACGGGGGGCCGGGCTGCCACGGCGGCCATCGTGGCTGGGGGCGCCACGGCCACCGTCACGTCCACCATCACGCCCACCCTCGCGGCTGAAGGAAGGACCCGCAGCGGGGCGGTCGGTGCGACCAAAGCTACGTGAGTCGCCACGGAAGTCGCCACGCGGCTCGGCAGAGCGGCCGCGGAAACCGCCGCCACCACCACCCGGGCGGCCACGGCCACCGCCACCCGGACGGCGCTGCGGCTCGAACACCGGCGGGCGCTTGGGCTCCAGACCCGGAATCACCTGGGTCTGAATGGGCTGCTGGCTGTAGGCCTCGATCTCGCCGATCTTGCGGCGGTCGCGGTGTTCGGCCATGGTCACGGCCAGGCCCTGGCGGCCAGCGCGGCCGGTGCGGCCAATGCGGTGTACGTAGTCCTCGGCCTTCATGGGCAGGCCAAAGTTGAACACGTGCGTGATGGTGGGCACATCAATACCGCGCGCGGCCACATCGGTAGCCACGAGGATTTGCACCCGGCCATCGCGCAGCGCCATCAGGCGGCGGTTGCGCAGACCCTGGCTCAGGGCACCATGCAGCGCCACGGCAGAGAAGCCCACCTGCTGCAGGTCTTCAGCAAGAGCATCGCACTCGATCTGGGTGCTGGCAAACACGATCGCCTGGTCGATGCTCGCGTCGCGCAGCCAGTGGTCCAGCAGCTTGCGTTTGTGCTCAGGGCTGTCGCACCAATAGAGCTTTTGCTCGATGTTGCTGTGGCGGTCCTGCGGCGAATCGATCTGTACCTTCTGCGGCTGGCGCATCACGCGGGTGGCCAGAGCCTGGATGCGCGGCGCGAACGTGGCGCTGAACATCATGGTCTGGTGGCGCGCAATGGTGAGCTGGTTCACTTCGGCCAGGTCGTCGGCAAAGCCCAGGTCGAGCATGCGGTCGGCCTCGTCCACCACCAGGAACTGCACTTCATCGAGTTTGATCTGCCCGCTGCGCTGCAGGTCCAGCAGGCGGCCAGGCGTGGCCACCACCAGATCGGCGTTCTGCAGTTTGGCGATTTGAACCTGGTAAGGAATACCACCCACCACGTTGGCAATGCGCAGGCCACGGCAATGGCGCACCAGGTCGATGGCGTCGTTGGCCACCTGCTGGGCCAGTTCACGCGTGGGGCACAGAATCAGCGCGCCGGGCACGGTGGGCTTGAAGTGGCGCGCCAGCAGCGGGTTCTTGCGCTTGGGCGCTTTGGGGGCGGGCTTGCCTTCGGCAGCGGCTTCGGCAGCCAGACGCTCGCGCTCGGCGCGCTCGGCGGCTTCGGCGGCGGCCTGTTGCTTGAGCAGGGTGTGCAGCACTGGCAGCAGGAAGGCAGCGGTTTTGCCGCTACCGGTCTGGCTGGACACCATGAGGTCGGTGTAGGCCTTGGCGGCAGCACCTTCGCCCTGCATGGCTTTGGGGATGACGGCCTGTTGCACCAGCGTGGGCTGGGTGAAGCCGAGGTCGGCCACAGCCTGCACCAGCTCAGGGGCCAGGCCCAGCGCGGTGAAGGGGTTGGGGCCGGCGGGCTTGGCCGCCGTAGCCACCGTGGAGTCGGGAACGCTGGATGCGCTCGTGCTGTCGAGTTCGGTGGACAGATCGAGTCCAGCCAGTTCGGGGGTATTGAAGTCAGTCATGTAGTTCGTCCTGGCGCACCAAAGCGCCATTGATCGAAGCAGGACGTATGCGCGCAGCTGAAAGCCGCGGCGGCGGGCCTGATCCGTTCGTGGTCATAAACACATCAACCATCAAACAGATCGACACGCCTTGCTGCCGGGCCGGTTGTCCCCTGGGACGGGGCCGACCGGTAGCAGCTTCGGGATGCGGAGGGCCTGGTATGTAGCCGTGAAGGCCGGGGCCGTAGCGTGAGGCAGATGCACAAAACACTGCGTTTTGCAGTGCAACGCGGATTATGGCACGGATTCGGGTTTTTACCTAATGAGTACCCCGCTGTCAGCCCAGAGTCCTGACCAGAACCTGGAACAGGATGGCCGCCAGCACCGCCGTAGCCGGTACCGTGATGATCCACGCCGCCACGATACGCATGACCACCGAACGTTTCACGATTTCCTTGCGGTAGGCTTTCTTGAAGGCCTTGCGCTCCTTCTTGCCAAACGGCGCCTCCGCCAGCGCCGGATCTTGCTCCACCGCTGCGTTGGCCTCGCGTGCCTTGGCGCTCAAGCGGGCATCAAAAGCCTGGCGCTCTTCGTTGGCAGCCTGTGCGCGGCGAATGTCTTCCATCTTGGCACGCCGCTTCATGTCAGAAAGCATGCGCTTCTTGTCTGCGACCGAGGCAGCTTCGAACTTCGCCAGGTAGGCTTCCACCTGCTCCCGGTCTTCGCCGGGGTGGCCGGCGCGCACCACTGCTTCCATCTTGGCGTAGTTCACCTTGAGCAACTCACGCAGAAAGCCCACGCCAAACACCGCACCAATGGTGACGTGGGTGGTGGACACGGG
>JAABRN010000422.1 GCA_011390855.1 Hydrogenophaga sp.
CGACCACCTGGTGGTGCAAGACATCTTCCTCACCGAAACCGCCTGGCTGGCCGACGTGGTTCTGCCCGCCAGCGCCTGGCCCGAGAAGACCGGTACCGTCAGCAACACCGATCGCATGGTGCAGCTGGGTCGCCAGGCGATCGATCCGCCGGGCGATGCGCGGGCCGACCTGTGGATCATCCAGCAGCTCGCACAGCGCATCGGTCGCGCCGACGGGCAGGCCATGGGCTGGACCTATGACCAGCCTGGTGCCGAGCACCGCGGCGTGGCTGCTGTGTACGAGGAAATGCGCCAGGCCATGCACGCGGCCATTGGCGGCATCACCTGGGCGCGGCTGCAGCGCGAAGGCAGCGTGACCTACCCCTGCCTGACCGAGGACGACCCCGGCCAGCCAGTGGTGTTTGCCGACCGTTTCCCCACCGCCGACGGCCGGGTGCAGTTGAAGCCCACCACCCTCATCACCGCCGACGAGCAGCCCGATGCCGACTACCCACTGGTGCTCATCACCGGTCGCCAGCTCGAACACTGGCACACCGGCAGCATGACGCGGCGCGCTAGCATGCTCGACGCCATCGAGCCTGCGCCCACCGCGTCCATGCACAGCGCCGACCTCGCCGCGCTCGGCGCGCAGGCTGGCGATCGCCTGCGCGTGCGCTCCCGACGCGGCGAGGTCGAGCTCACCGCCCGCGCCGACGACGGCATCCAGCGTGGCGTGGTCTTCATCCCCTTCGCCTACGTCGAAGCCGCCGCCAACCTGCTCACCAACGCGGCACTCGACCCCCTGGGCAAGATCCCGGAGTTCAAGTACTGTGCGGTGCAGGTGGAGCGTGCTGGAGGCGCACCGGTACGGGGCTAGCGATGGAGGTGGAATTGCGGCTTAGCGCAGCGTCGCTCGGCGGGCGGCTCTCGGCAAAGAGCAGTCTTCGCTCAAGCGGTGAAGTGGACGTTCAACGTTTGAGTTCAACCGCGCGCGGAGGCCGCAGGCCGGAGCGCATCGGCTGGAACGTAGGGTTGGGCGTCACCCACACTTTGGGGTCGGACTCTGGCAAGAAGCAGTTCCTCTCCAAACGCAGCCTATCGCCAAAACACAAACCAGCAGACGGCTAGGATCGCCTGAATCAGGCTAAGGACGCTGCCGATCAACATGCCTTGCGCAAGAGTGCGCTCGCGGGCCGCCACCATAAAGCTGCCAGCGAACGATCCGACTGCGACGACTGCCCAAGCAACGATCACAGCGATTGGAAACTGCCGGCTCTTCCTCTCAACGATCTCATACAAGCGGTTGCGCTCGGCCACGAGCGCCGGACCTTCCTTTTCCCAACGAAGCGTCCCAGTGACCCGTGATTCCTGAGCTCTCACCTGAGAAAGTTCGGCCTGTGCCCCGGCCGGGGAGTAGGCGATGGACGCGAAGCCAAACGCTAGCGCAGCCAAGAACACCCCAATTCCGGATGCCAAGACCCGCTCCTGTCCCCAGAGCTCATGGATAGCAAGACCCGCCGTGAGAGTCGCATAGGGCAGCAGCAAGGGTAGAAGGGAAGGCGTCGGTAACGCAATGAGTGGAAGCATGGCGATCGACAACGCGCTAAGCAGCAATAGCCTTGGGTCACGCTTAGGCCTCAGTGCTTGGTACGCGGCAAACGCCGTCACCGCCCCTGCAATCAGAACGGCAGGACGGATCGCTCCAATCATGTAGAGCATTAGCAGGGGGGTCTCTAGCCCGAGAATGAAGGCAACAAAGAGCACGGCTGCCAGCACTGCGAGCACGATCAACAAGAGATAGGCAGCGGTCCTACTGCGAGACATCGTTCGGTCCTTCCTAGGGAACTCACTCGCCACAGTTAGCGTGAAACTGACCGACAGCGGCGGATGCGAAAGCATACGCCCCGCTCTCTTGACGCCCAACTTTGAATTAGACCCACAAAACGGCGGATAACACTGCGGGCGGTCGTTAAACAAAGTCTCATGGAATCAATCCCTGACATGTGTTTGATATCAAGCCTATAGCGCAGAATTTTGTAGGCATGAACAGGCTTAACGGATCCGACAAACCCCACGGGGTCCCTCCAAGGCCCGCCAAGCTGTCGGATGTAGTGCGCGAACGCGTTCGCTACCTCCATTGCAGCCTACAGACGGAGAAGGTTTACGTCTACTGGGCCAACGCGTTTGTATTGTGTGGCAGCACAAGGCCGCTGGACTCAATGCCCATGGGCTGACAGACCGCTTTGCGGGCAATGCTTGAAGGTCCGCATCGGATCGACTTCGGGCGTTCACCCCTTGTATGACTATGCGCCTGCAAGGCGCCCTTTCGGCGGCGTGAGTTCAAGCGCACACGTTTCTGAGACCAGTCAATTGGCTCCTTTCTTCGACAAGATAAGGCGCTCACACGCCAGCGGCCACCGCCCTCGACAGCTCTGCCCCTTGACCATGGAGTCTCCTCAATCCGCAGCAGGATGACACGGAATGTCACAGTCGTGCGGCCCAGCCGGGATAGATTGGCGGTTTTACACAGGTGCAGAACATGGACAAATCGATGCTGAAAGGCGTGGCCGTTGGCGGCTTCGCCATGGTGGTGCTGGGCGCGAGCGGCGTCACCGGCTACCAGGCGCTGAAGAAGCCGACTGTCGCCGACGTTGTCGCGGTGAAGCCCGTCACGGAAACCGTGGT
>JAABRN010000423.1 GCA_011390855.1 Hydrogenophaga sp.
GGACTTCACGGCATTCCCTACCGTGCTTTTGCTCACCACCCTGCTGCGCCTCGCGCTCAACGTGGCCTCGACCCGCGTGGTGCTCATGGAAGGCCATGAAGGCCCAGGTGCCGCCGGTGCCGTGATCGAGGCCTTTGGCACTTTCCTCGTGGGCGGCAATTTCGCGGTCGGCCTGATCGTGTTCCTGATTCTGGTGGTCATCAACTTTGTGGTGATCACCAAGGGTGCAGAGCGCATTGCCGAGGTGGGTGCGCGGTTCACGCTGGATGCCATGCCAGGCAAGCAGATGGCCATTGATGCCGATTTGAACGCTGGCCTGATTGACGAGAAGGAAGCCAAGCGCCGGCGTACCGAAGTGGGCGAGGAGGCCGACTTCTTCGGCAACATGGACGGCGCCTCCAAGTTCGTGCGTGGCGATGCCATTGCCGGCATCCTGATCCTCATCATCAACATCGTGGGTGGTTTTGCCATCGGCATGTTGCAGCACGACCTGTCCATGGCCGCCGCGGCCGATAGCTACATCACTCTGGCGGTAGGCGATGCGCTGGTGGCGCAGGTCCCGGGTCTGCTGATCTCCGTGGCCGCCGCCATGGTGGTGTCGCGCGTGGGCAAGGAGGAGGACCTGGGCGAACAGATCGTGCAGCAGATGTTTGACTCGCCCAAGGTGCTGGGGGTCGCCGCTGGCGTGCTGTTCCTGCTGGGCATTGTTCCGGGCATGCCGCACTTCGTGTTCCTGCTGTTCGCCGCCATCATTGGTGCGTTTGCTTTCTGGATTTCCCGCGAGCAGGCCAAGCCCAGCCCCGCCGAACTGGAGCGCCAGCAGGCCGCCAGCGCAGCGGCAGCCGCGCCCGCCAACGACGGCGAGGCGACGTGGGACGACCTGCAGCCGGTGGACTTGCTGGGGCTGGAGCTGGGTTATCGTCTCATTCCCCTGGTGGACAAGACGCGCCAGGGCGACCTGCTCACGCGCATCAAAGGCGTGCGCAAGAAGTTTGCGCAGGAGGTGGGCTTCCTGCCGCCGCCAGTGCATGTACGTGACAACCTGGAACTGCGCCCCAGCGCCTACCGCATTGCCTTGCGTGGCGTGGTGGTGGGTGAGGGGGAGGTGTTCCCTGGCCAGCACCTGGCCATCAACCCCGGGCACATCCGCACGCCCCTGCTGGGTACCCCTACCACCGACCCGGCATTCGGTCTGCCAGCCCACTGGATCGATGAGG
This sequence comes from Hydrogenophaga sp., assembly GCA_011390855.1. Taxonomy (GTDB): domain Bacteria; phylum Pseudomonadota; class Gammaproteobacteria; order Burkholderiales; family Burkholderiaceae_C; genus Hydrogenophaga. The sequence goes on from JAABRN010000423.1 coordinate 1,218, forward strand.
CGCAGAAAGAAAACGCCCAAATGGCCGGCTACACGGTGGTTGATTCCGAGACCGTGCTGGCCACCCATTTGTCACACTTGATGCAGGTGCACGCCAGCAAGTTGCTCAGCCGCACCGAGACCCAGGAACTGGTGGACCATGTGGCCAAGCTGGCTCCCAAACTGATTGAAGAGGTGGTGCCGAAGATGGTCCCGATTGGTGTATTCCAGCGCGTCCTGCAGCTGCTGCTGGAGGAGCAGGTCAACATCCGCGACATTCGCACCATCATCGAATCGATGGCCGAACATGCCGGCGCCACGCAAGACCCTGCCGAATTGGCCAAGCGTGTGCGCATGGCGCTGGCGCCTGCCATCGTCCAACAGATCTACGGCCCGGCCAAGGAACTCGAAGTCATTGCCATCGAGCCCGGACTGGAACGCCTCATCACACAGGCCTTCACCGGCGGCCCCATGGCAGCGCTAGACCCCGGTGTGGCCGAGCTGCTGACCAAGACCGCAGCCGAGGTGGCCAACAAGCAGGAAGAGGCCGGCATACCCGCCTGCCTGCTGGTCCCCGACGCCATCCGCTCGGCCATGGCGCGCTTGCTGCGCCGCGCTGCGCCCCGTCTGCAAGTGCTTTCGCACAGCGAGATTCCTGAAACCCATCTGATCCGTATCGGCCCGATTCTGGGAGAAGCCGCATGAACGTCCAACGCTTTACCGCCCCAACCTCGCGCGAGGCCATGAACAAGGTCAAGGCCGCACTCGGTGGCGCCGCCGTGATCCTGTCCACCCGCACCACGGAGTCTGGCTTCGAGGTGCTGGCCACCACGGAGGCCAGCCTGCAGAGCCTGCCCGACGCGGCGCCCAGCGCTCCTGCCGTACCTGTGGTGATGGGCGATGAGGACCTGCTGGAGCGCAAGCGCTACAACGCACTGCGTACCCGCGCCGACCGAGAAGCAGCCGCCCGCACCCAGCCGCTGGCAACACGCGCCTCGCGCCAGTTGCCGCCACCGGCTGCCGCTTCGCTGGTCACCATGTCGCCGGCCAGTTCGGTGGCGCAGGATACCGAGGCGCTGGCCATGAGCACGCTGTCCTTTCAGGACTATGTGCGTGAACGCATGCTGCGCAAACGCAAAGAAGCCCAACTGCAGGCGGAAGGCCGCCCGCCCGAGCCGACTTTCCAGCCGGTGCCCGCCAGTGCCTCTGGTGGTGCCGGTGTCCCTGTTGGCTCTGGCGCAATGGCCGGGGCCTCGTCGGTCTCTGCTGGGCTCAACCCGGGGCGGGCCTCTGGAGGGGCGATGCCAGCGGCGCGGCATCTGGCCGATGACGATTCCATGACCCTGTCTTTTGCGCGCACCCAGGGTGCCGCCAAGGCCGCTCAGGCGGGCACCGGGGCGCGTCCAGCGCGTGCCAGCCAGCCGCCTGCAGCAGCCTCCAGCCCCACGGCCGATGCCCGACTGGCCGAC
>JAABRN010000424.1 GCA_011390855.1 Hydrogenophaga sp.
ACAATCCCCTCATGACCCCTGCCCATGCCCGTCTGCTCACTCCCCGGCGCCTGCTCATGGCGTCGATTGTGATGGCCATCGTCACCATCACGCTCAAGACAGGCGCCTGGTACATCACCGACTCGGTGGGGCTGCTGTCCGACGCGATGGAATCGCTGGTGAACCTGGCCAGCGCCATCTTCGGACTGGTAATGGTGACCATCGCTGCCCGCCCGGCCGACGAGAGTCATCCCTACGGCCATTACAAGGCTGAGTACTTTTCTTCGGGCTTCGAAGGCATCCTGATCATCGCGGCGGCGCTTGGCAGCATCTGGGTCGCCGGGCACCGGCTGTTGGATCCCCAGCCGATCGAGCAGGTTGGCTGGGGTCTGGCGCTTTCGGTGGTGAGCTCCGTGCTCAACGGCTTGCTGGCGTGGGTCATGTTCCGCGCGGCCCGAGAGCACCGGTCGATTGCCCTGGAAGCCGATGCCAAGCACCTCGTCACTGACGTGTGGACGTCGGTCGGCGTGGTGTTGGGCATCACCCTGGTGCACCTCACCGGCTGGCTCTGGCTCGATTCGGTCGTGGCCATGGGCGTTGCAGCCAACATCATGAAGGAGGGCTTTCACCTTCTGTGGCGCTCATCGCAGGGCCTGATGGACGAGGCGCTGGAACCCGAAGTGATGGCCACCATCCAGGAGACCCTCGAAGGATTTGCGCCAGCCAACAACGAATTCAACATCATCCGGTTCGACCACCTGAGCACCCGCAAGGCCGGCCAGCGCCGCTTCGTGGACTTGCACATGCACATGCCGGCCGAGTGGTCGCTGGGTCGGGCCGCTGCCGTGCGCGGAGACGTGGAAAAAGCCCTGATGCTTGCCGTGCCAGGCCTCCGAGCCACGATCCAGTTGCTGCCCAGCGATGTGGAGGCGCACCTTGACGATCCGAGGGGCCCGGTATGAGGCTCGCCCGAGCCCTCTATGGTGTCCGTGAATGCCTGTTGCTTCCTGACTGGTGGATGACGTGCCGACCGGAAGATGGGCCGTACGGAATGGCATGGCCTGCAGGCCTGGGGCGCCGCAGGGTCAGGGAGGGTTCGGCATGATGGCTTTGCTTCAGCGCGTGAGCGAAGCGCGCGTGGTGATCGAAGGCGATACGGTGGGCGCCATCGGGCCCGGTCTGCTGGTGCTGTTGTGCGCCGAGCCCGGCGACACCGAGGCCGTGGGCGACAAGATGCTCGCCAAGATCCTCAAGCTGCGCATTTTTGGTGACGACGCCGGCAAGATGAACCGCAGCGTGCAGGACGTGGGCGGTGGCTTGCTGCTGGTCAGCCAGTTCACCCTGGCGGCCGACACCAGGAGTGGCAACCGGCCCGGCTTCACGGGTGCTGCGCCACCTGCGCTGGGTGAGGCGTTGTATGAAGCCTTTGTCCGCTCAGCGCGGAACCAACACCCCGTGGTTCAGACCGGGCGTTTTGGCGCCGACATGCAGGTGCACCTGGTCAACGATGGGCCTGTCACCATCCCCCTCAAAATGGCAGGATGACGCCATCCCAGTCGTTGTTACATTCAGCCGCAGAGGTGCGCAATCCGTGCCATGGCCGCCGCTATACTTCGCCACCCCAGGGTCTTGAGGGCACCACAGGATCGGCAAACGACCGCATCTGGGCAATGCGCCCAGCGCCCGACCAGACACGACCCGGCTGCCCCACCGATATCTTTCGACTTCCCGGCTTTGCCAGAGGTTCGTCCCATGCAAATCCCCTCACCAACCCCTGAAATCAGACGCTGCGACGTGCTCGTGATCGGCGGCGGCCCGGCCGGATCGACCGCCGCGCCCTTGCTCGCCGAAAAGGGTCACCATGTCGTGCTGCTGGAAAAAGCGCACCATCCGCGCTTCCACATCGGCGAATCGCTGCTCCCGGCCAACCTGCCGCTGCTCGAGCGCATGGGCATTGCCGACCAGGTCAAGGCCATCGGCATGTACAAACCCGGTGCCGAGTTTGTGTCGCCCTGGCACGAACAGTCACAGGTGTTTCAATTTTCCGAGGCCTGGGACAAGTCCATGCCGCACGCTTACCAGGTCAAGCGCTCGGCCTTCGACGAGATCCTGATCCGTAACGCAGAGAAAAAAGGCGCTACCGTGATCGAAGGCTGCAAGGCCACCGGAGTCGACTTCCTGCCCGACGACACGGTGATGGTGAAGTCCACGCTGGACGACGGCCATGAAATTCACTGGCATGCCCGATTCCTGATCGATGCCTCCGGCCGAGACACCTTTCTGGCCAACCGGTTCCGCATCAAGCAGCGCAGCGAAAAACACAACAGTGCGGCCGTCTATGGGCACTTTGCCAACGTGGAGCGCAACGATGGACCGACCGAAGGCAACATCACTGTGTTCTGGTTCGACCACGGCTGGTTCTGGTTCATTCCCCTGGTCGACGGCGTGACCAGCGTCGGGATGGTGACCTGGCCCTATTACATGAAGACGCGTGGCAAACGCAGCCTGGCCCAGTTTCTGGAAGACGGCATTGCTACTTGCCCGGGACTGGCCGCTCGCATGAAGTCAGCCACCCTGGCCAACGAGGTTGAAGCGACCGGCAATTTTTCCTACACATCGTCGCACAACCATGGTCGCAATTATGTGCTGCTGGGCGATGCGTACGCCTTCATTGATCCGGT
>JAABRN010000425.1 GCA_011390855.1 Hydrogenophaga sp.
CGAACTGCCTTCGCTACCACAGGGAGAAAAGAGCCGCCACCTGTGGCACAGTGTTTCTTCCGCAAAAAACCACATGCTCAAGGGAGACCACCGATTGAACGCCTGGATGATCCTCGGACTGGCCATCGTGGCCGAAGTGATCGGCACGTCGGCCCTGAAGGCCAGCGAGGGTTTCACGCGCCTGTGGCCTTCGATGCTTGTTGTAGCGGGCTACGCGGTGGCGTTCTACTGCTTGTCGCTGGTGCTGAAAAGCATTCCGGTGGGCGTGGCCTACGCCATCTGGTCTGGGCTGGGCATTGTGCTCATCACCGTGGTGGCCTACCTTGTTTACGGCCAGCGCATCGATCTGGCGGGCCTGATCGGCATGGGACTGATCGTGGCCGGGGTGGTGGTGCTCAACGT
>JAABRN010000426.1 GCA_011390855.1 Hydrogenophaga sp.
CTCAACGTGTTTTCGAAAGCCACCGTTCATTGATGTGAGACACCCCTGCAGCGCTCCGGGCTACCCCCTCAATGGGTCGCTACCAGCCTTGCGGTAAAACCGGCCCGACGGATCTTTGGATGAAGGCACTTGGCGACGGTGCTGTCATGCACAGATCGGCACGGCAAGGCGCCGCTCCGGTCTGTCACAGCACCTTGAACAGCTTTTCGCGCAGGTCGGGCAGGCGCTTGGCAGCGGTGCGGTCGCCTTCCATTGTCTGCAGCCATGAGAGGTAGGCCATGCGCAGCTCGTCGGTGGTCTTGGAGCGGCTGATGGTTTCAATCAGCGTCAGGCGGGATTGCTGGCCAAAGATGGTGTTGACCGTGTTGACCATGAAATTGCGCGCCATGTCGTTTTCCGCCTGAGTGCGCGTGGAAGCATCGGGGAGTGCAGCCAAACCGGTGGCGGCCGGAGCAGCGCGGACAGGCTCCACAGGGACTGGCGCCGCCTTGGCCTCGACGCAGCCCTTGTCGACCAGTTCACGAAGAATGGGCTCAACCTCGTTCCCCGCCACGAATACCGCGAGGTCCTTGCCGGTGCGCTGGCCGTCCACCAGCACAAGCAAGCGCCTGACCAGAGGCGAAAGGCCGAGTGCACGCTTCTGAATCTCCTGCTGACCGGCTTCGGTTTTTGCAAAAGACGCTGCTATCAGATCGATGGCTTCAGACATAGGCGGGTAGGTGCTCGCACACGGTATCTCCGCGGCATTGGACATCAAAAGTGCCCGAATTCTGCTACGCGCTTCCGTGTCCCACAAGTGGTGTTTGGCCTTGGTTCGAGCCGTTCATCGGTCATGTTCGACCGCGAAGCGAAAAAATTCAGCTGTTTGATGAATTCATCACGGTCTGCAAGGCGTCGACGAACATGGCGGGCACATCAAATCCGGTCTGCTGCTGAATTTCCTGGAAGCAGGTGGGGCTGGTCACATTGATCTCGGTCACCTTGTCACCGATCACGTCCACACCCACCAGCAGAAGGCCACGTGCGGCCAATGTGGGGCCGATGGCGCGTGCAATCGCCCAGTCACTGGTCGACAGTGGCATGGCCACACCCTTGCCTCCAGCGGCCAGGTTGCCGCGAATCTCGGTGCCCTGCGGAATGCGCGCGAGGCTGAAAGGCGCAGCCACACCACCGATCACCAGCAGTCGCTTGTCGCCCTCGACGATCTCGGGCAGGTAGCGCTGCACCATCACGCTGGTGGCGCCTCCCTGGTTGAGCGTTTCGATGATCGAGCCCAGGTTCAAACCATCAGGCCCGACGCGGAAAATGCCCATGCCACCCATGCCGTCCAGAGGCTTGAGGATGATGTCGCGGTGCTCGGCGTGGAAGGATCGGATCGCCGCAGGCAGGCGGGTGACAAGGGTGGGTGGCGCGTGCTCGGCGAACTCCATCAGGGCAAGTTTTTCGGGGTGGTCACGCAGGGCACGTGGGCTGTTGAACACCTTTGCGCCTTCGCGCTCGGCCTGCTCCAGCAGGTGGGTGGCGTAAAAAAACTCACTGTCGAAGGGGGGGTCCTTGCGCATCAGCACCGCGTCGAAGGTATGCAACGCCTCTCGCCCTTCAGCTGTGGTCGTGAACCAGGCATCCGCCTCGCCGGTGAGCGTGATGTGGCGCACCAGTGCGGTCACCGGCTGGCCACTTTGCCACTGCAATTGTTCCGGTTCGCAGGCGGCCAGCTGATGGCCACGGCGCTGGAGTTCGCGCATCATGGCGAAGGTGGTGTCCTTGGAGATCTTGAAGGCTTCGAGCGGATCGGCAACGACCAGTATTTTTTTCATGGCATTCACATTCACTTCGGGGATTTGAGGGCGTACTGTTGCACAAACAGCGCGAACGCGCCGGCCACCACCCCCCAGAAGGCCGAGCCAATTCCGGCAATCACCACTCCGCTGAGCGTGACGAGGAAGGTGATGAGCGCTGCCTCGCGGTGATCGTCGTCTTTCACCGCCAGATGCAGACCACTGCCGATGGCCCCCAGCAGCGCGATGCCGGCAATGCCCATCACCAGTTCACGCGGAAAGGCGATCAGCAGGCCCGTGACGGCTGCGCCCACCAGACCGATCGCGGTGTACAGCACCCCGCTGACCACGGTGGCGGTGTAGCGCTTCTTCGGATCGGGATGTGCCTCTGGCCCCATGCAGATGGCGGCAGTGATGGCGCTGAGGTTGAGGGCGAAGGCGCCAAAGGGCGCGAGCACCAGGGTGACCACACCCGTGAGCGTGATGATGCGTGAGATGGGCATCTGCAGGTAACCCGCTGCGCGAATGGCGGCCACGCCTGGCAGGTTTTGTGAAGCCATGGTGACCACGAACAGCGGCAAAGCCAGGCTGGTCATTGCGGCCAGCGTGAACTGCGGCATGGTGAAGACCGGCATGGCCAGCTCCAGCGTGAGCGCAGCGGCATCGAACCGGTCTGTGAGCAACACATGGGCCACGCCCACGGCAAGCGTGATCACCACGGCGTAGCGTGGTGCGAGGCGTCGACCCAACAAGTAGGCCAGCAGCATGAGCGCGATCAGCACCAGCCCGGTCTCGGCAGCCGCAAAGGCCTGCAGGCCGAACCGCGCAAGCACCCCGGCCAGCAGCGCCGAGGCAATCGCCACCGGGATCCGGTTCATCACCCGTTCGAACCAGCCGGTGGCTCCAGCCAGCGTGATGAGCGCGCCGCACACCATGAACGCACCAATGGCCTCGGCCATCGAGAAGCCGCCGGCGACCCCCGCGGTGGCCAGCACCGCCGCGCCGGGTGTGCTCCAGGCGATCATCACGGGTTGCCTGAGGATGAGCGAAGGAATGGCCGACGTGAGCCCCATACCCAAACCCAGGGCCCACATCCACGAGGTGATCTGCGCCGGCGTGGCGCCAAAAGCCAGCGCCGCCTGGAACACGATGGCCACCGAACTGGTGAACCCCACCAGCACCGCCACAAAGCCGGCGGTGGCGGCAGAAAGGGTCAGGTCACGAAAAAAAGACATCGCACGATTGTGCCGACATCGTCACACGCTCTGAATCCAGCAAACAAGCCTCCGGCGCGAAATGTCTTGTTCAAGAGATCCCGTGGAACCGGCTTTGCCGGGCCACAGGGATCGCCCCCTTTTCAAGGGGGTGACGGACGAAGTCCGGCGCGGGGGTTACTCGTAAACCTCTGCGTCCGGGTCGGTCGCTTCCAGCTCGTAGCTCGCGGCCAGCATGGCCAGACGGCCGATCACGCCGTACATGTAGAAGCGGTTGGGCACGCTCGCGCCGGGTTTCACGCCGGGCTGTGGCAGTTGTGCGCTCTGCTCGAACGCCAGCGGCACAAAACGCGACCCTGGTGCATTGAGGTTTTCGTCCACGCCGCGCTCGGCATGCACGCGGTAGAAGCCACCCACCACGTAGCGGTCCATCATGTAGACCACCGGTTCGGCCACGGCGGCATTGATGCGCTCATTGGTCAGCACGCCTTCCTGAATGATCACGTCGCTCACCGGCTGGCCGGCCTGTGCCTGCGCCATGCGCTCTTTCGTGGCGGGCGACAGGTTGTCGATGTCTTTGGCGTCGCGCACGGTGAGGATGCCCATGCCGCCGGTGCCGTTGTCGGCCTTGATGACGACGAACGGCTTTTCGTTGATGCCGTATTCCTTGTACTTGCGGCGGATCTTGGCCAGCAGCGCATCGGTGTTGCTTCGCAGACATTCCAGGCCGGCGTCTTCTGCAAAGTTGACGGCACCACACTGGTTGAACATCGGGTTGATCAGCCAGTGGTCCATGCCCAGCAGCTTGCCGAACCGCTTGGACACCTCTTCGTATGCCTTGAAGTGCTGACTCTTGCGGCGCACACCCCAGCCGGCGTGCAGTGGAGGCAACAGGTACTGCTCGTGCAAATCTTCCAGAATGCCGGGCACACCCGCACTGAGGTCGTTGTTGAGCAGGATGGTGCAGGGATCAAAATGCTTGAGGCCCAGGCGGCGCTTGCTGCGGATGAGTGGCTCCAGCGTGACCGACTCGCCACCGGGCAGCTCGATCTTCGTGGGCGCCTTGATGTCGTTCGACAGCGAACCCAGGCGCACATTGAGGCCGGCCTGGAAAAAGATGCGCTGCAACTGCGCCAGGTTGCTGAGGTAAAAAATGTCGGTGGTGCTCTCAGGCACCAGCAGCAGGTTCTTGGCCTCGGGGCAGATCTTTTCAATGGCGGCCATGGCCGCCTGCACCGCCAGCGGCAGCATTTCCGGCGTCAGGTGGTTCCAGCCGCCGGGATACAGATTGGTGTCCACCGGCGCGAGCTTGAAACCGGCGTTGCGCACGTCCACCGATGTGTAGAACGGCGGCGTGTGCTCCATCCACTCCAGCCGGAACCAGCGCTCGATCACCGGCGTGGATTCGAGAATGCGCTGTTCGAGTTCGTTGATGGGGCCAGTGAGAGCGGTGACGAGATGCGGAACCATATGGTGGAGAGCCCCCGCGCCGCCTGCGACGTCACACCCCGGTGGGGTGGAGGGCCAGCTGGGACCGGCTGAGCCGGACCCGCGCTGGCCCTGGACGATCGGGCGTTGCGTGTGAGCTGGAATTGGAGTGGTTGTAAGGACGGGAGCTTCGAGGATATGGGGGCAATAGTCGGGCTTGCAAGCTCGATCAGCCCCTGATTTCACCCTCGCCAAGCACCACATACTTTAGCGAAGTCAGCCCCTCGACGCCGACTGGGCCCCTGGCGTGAAACTTGTCTGTGCTGATGCCGATTTCAGCACCCAGACCGAATTCGAAGCCATCTGCGAAGCGTGTACTCGCATTCACCATGACGCTCGCCGAATCGACCTCTCGCAAGAACCGCTGGGCATGCACATGGTTGGTGGTGAGGATCGCGTCGGTGTGGTGGCTGCTGTAGCGGTTGATGTGGGCAATCGCCTCGTCCACCCCCTCAACCACCTTGATGCTGATCACCGGTGCCAGGTATTCCTCGGACCAGTCGGCCTCGGTTGCGTCTTTCAAGCTGGCGCCCTGCACCGTGGACAGAATGGTCTTTGAGGCCGGGCACACCCGCATTTCCACCTCTTTGGTCGCATAGATCGCGCCAATCTTCGGCAGAAACTCGGCCGCCACGCCCCGCGCCACCAGCAGGCTTTCGGTGGCGTTGCAGGGGCTGTACTTCTGGGTCTTGGCGTTGTCGGCCACGGTGACCGCCATGGCGATGTCGCAGGGGTCGTCCACATAGGTGTGGCAGTTGCCGTCCAGATGCTTGATCACGGGCACCTTGGCCTCGGCGCTGATGCGTTCGATCAGGCCCTTGCCCCCGCGCGGGATGATCACATCCACGTACTGCGGCATGGTGATGAGCTGACCCACGGCAGCGCGGTCGGTGGTGGGCACGAGCTGAACCGCGTCTGCCGGCAGGCCGGCGTCGGTGAGGGCCCGCTGCACCAGCAAAGCCAGGGCCCGGTTGGACTCGATGGCCTCTGACCCGCCACGCAGAATGGCTGCATTGCCGCTTTTGATGGACAGCGAAGCCGCCTCGATGGTCACATTGGGCCGGCTCTCATAGACCATGCCGAACACGCCAATGGGCACCCGCATCTGCCCCACGCGAATGCCGCTGGGCATCTGCTTCATGCCGCTGATGTCCCCAATGATGTCCGGCATGGCCGCGAGCTGCTCGCAGCCCTGGGCGCAGGTTTCGATGACTTTCGGCGTCAGTTTGAGGCGGTCCACCATGGGATCGCTCAGGCCGTTGGCGCGGGCGCGCTCCAGGTCTTTGGCGTTTTCCAGCTGCAGCGCGTCCACATTGGCGCGCAGCAAGGCTGCCAGACCGCGCAAGGCAGCCAGCTTGGTGGCTGCGCTGGCCTTGGCCATGAGCGCCGAGGCCGCCTTGGCCTGCAGCCCCAGCGTGTTCATGAGTTCGGTGGTGTTGGTCGCGTTCATTGAGCGATTTTCGCAGAGCGGCGGGCACTTGGGAAAACTGGGCAACGGGCGTGACAACCGCGCGAGCCGAACCGGTGCACCATCTCGGTACCCGTTCTCACATCGCCAGACACGCCATGACCACCACACAGTTCCAGGTCCGCAAAGACCAACTCGACACCACGCGCACGGTGCAGTTGCCCGAAGCCCCCCTGACCGACGGCCAGGTGCGGGTGCGCATCGAGCAGTTCGCTTTCACCTCCAACAACATCACCTACGCCGCCTTCGGCGACGCCATGAACTACTGGCAGTTTTTCCCGGTGGTGTCGCAGACAGATGATCCGGTCAGCGACGGCACGCCCTGGGGCATCATCCCCGTGTGGGGCTTTGGTGTGGTGGTGGAGACGCAATGCGCCGGGGTGACTGAAGGTGAGCGCCTGTATGGCTACTGGCCCATGGCGTCAAATGTGGTGCTGCAACCTGCCCGCGTATCGCCAGCAGGCTTCTTTGACGGCGCACCGCACCGAGCCGCCCTGCACCCGGTCTACAACCAGTACCTGCGCTGCGCGACCGACCCGTTATACGACGCCGCTAACGAAGCACTGCAGGCGCTGCTGCGCCCCTTGTTCCTCACCGCCTGGCTGATCGACGACTTCCTGGCCGACAACGCCTTCTTCGGCACCAGCCAGCAAGGGCAGCGTGGGGTGATGCTGCTCTCGTCGGCCAGCAGCAAGACGGCCTATGCCACCGCCGCCCAGCTGGCCCAGCGACCCGAGGTGGAGGTGGTGGGCCTGACCTCGTCCGCCAACGTGGCGTTTTGCGAAAGCCTGGGCGTGTACAGCCGCGTGCTCACCTACGACCAGCTCGACACCCTGCCCACCGGCACACCCTGTGTGTACGTCGACTTTGCTGGCAACGGCGCATTGCGCAAGGCCATTCACAGCCGATTCACGGCGCTGACCTACAGCTGCTCGATTGGCGGCACCCATGTCGACCAGCTGGCCGGCGGCCGCGACCTGCCAGGACCTCGCCCGGTGCTGTTTTTTGCACCAGCGCAGGTCAAGAAGCGCCATGGTGATTGGGGCGCTGCCGGGTTCAACGAGCGGATGGCGCGCGCCTGGCATGGCTTCATCGGGCAGGTGAGTCAACCGGCCAACCCCTGGCTGGTGGTGCAGCACCACAGCGGCACCGAGGCGGTTCAGGCGGCCCATTCGCTGGTGTTGGGCGGGCGCGGTGACCCGCGGCTGGGGCACATGCTGTCGCTGTCAGATGGTGTTCAGGGCCTGTGAACACGGCGGATTGAGACTTGGCGCACGCACGTATGCACGCAACGGAATTGCGGTTCACCTGATGCCCTTCATCAACCGCCATCCGTCAGCGCTGCCGTCTTTCTTCTTGCCAGCGTTGACAGACCAAGGCCAAATTCATGTGCTCTGGCATCGAGGCCATTGACCCAACCACTTCCATGAACCTGCGTAACACGGCAGACTTGGACGCTGAAAACGCAAACACACGCTTGAACAAGCACTTGTATGAAGGAGATCCCGATGAAGAACGCCATGGACCTGGTCGCCGCCGCCAAAGCCCACGTGACCGAAGTACCGCTGGACGCGGCCGAAGCCGCGATCCGCGAGGCTGATGTGCTGCTCGACGTGAGAGAAGAGAGCGAATTCGCGAGCGGCCACATTCCCGGTGCCGTGCACGCCTCACGCGGCATGCTCGAGTTCAAGCTCAGCAGCACGCCAGCCCTGCAGTCGCGCGACCTGAAAGTGGTGCTGTACTGCAAGACCAGCGGACGCGCAGCCCTGGCTGCACAGGCGATGCACGACATGGGCTACCTGAACGTGCAGTCGCTTGCCGGCGGCTTTGATGCCTGGAAGGCGTCGGACAAGCCGGTGGTGAAGCCGGAATTGCCGAGTTTTGGGTAAGCGATATGCGGATGCCTCGCGGTCGGGAATGGGCCCGGAGCGGCCCACCTGAAATGGACCTCACAGCTGCCATTCCCTTTGCAGCAATTGGCATGTCCTGTGGAGTTAGACGTGAACGCCAGAATAGC
>JAABRN010000427.1 GCA_011390855.1 Hydrogenophaga sp.
GCAAAGCTGCTCACAGGCCGCAACAATGTGAGTGGACGGGCTAGCTCTGTCAGCCGCGCGCAGAGCAACCCGATCGGCGATTGCTGCAGTCATGCCGGGAGGAACCTATTCTTTAGCCAGCCCCAGCTTCTTGATCAGGCTGCGAACGCCCGACTTGACCGTTTCCTTGGAGTCTTCACTCACCACCGGCTCGAGTGCCGGCTTGAGCTCGGCGCCCTTGTCCAGGGCGGCTTTGCCATGGGTTTTGTCCGCGGTCATCTTGAGCATAGTCTCGCTCGCCTGGGCTACCGGTTTGCCCGTTTTCGAATCGACTAGGTTTGCCTTCAGTGCGGCATAGGTCGCCGAGTAAGGTGGAAAACCCAAGGCGGACCGCTGGCGCACCCCTATGCCTCTGAGGGGCACTTCAAACATAGGAACGAAGTCCGGACCGACAGTAGGATCAATCACGACCACAAGATCCACCGCTTGAACGTCCGGGTGCTTCATCAATTCTTCCGCACTGAGCGCACCAAGACTCAAGGCCTTGACCGACTTGAAACGCCCCCCATCGATCAGCGCGGTCTCAGCCTCCTTGAGCGCAAGGGATGCAAGTGCCCAGTCCGGGCGCTCCACCTTGGTGGATTCGTTGTTGAAAGCGGTGGTGCCAATCCACGAAAGCTGCAGCGTCGAGTCGATATTGGAAACAACGGCCACTGACTTGCCTGCAACGGCATCGCGTACGGCAGTGGTGTCGACTGTTGCGCAGCCTGTCAAAACTACAGCAACGAAGACAGCCGACAGCAAGCGAACAACACGCATGAGAACTCCCTTTGATACAAAAAAGTGCAACAAAAATTTGCGAAAGTATACGAGACACCTTACAGGCCGTTTCATCAATGACATCTAGAAAGCTATCTCCAGGGTGCCACGATTCAAGCGAGAGCCAGTGACACAAGAAAGTCGTTGACTAGGCTGGAATGGCATTTCAATACTTGTTTTCTACGAAGAAAAAGGCCCTGACAGCAACCGCTCACAGGGCCTTTTGCTTGTAGCTGCCAACACAGCAGCAAATAACCGCCATCAGAATGGATAGTGCCGCGGCGTCGTCTGCAGCGTGATCCAACGCAGTTCGGTGAATTCGGCAATGCCGGCCTTGCCACCAAACCGCCCAAGACCTGATCCCTTGACGCCACCGAATGGCATCTGCGCCTCGTCGTGCACGGTGGGGCCGTTCACAT
>JAABRN010000428.1 GCA_011390855.1 Hydrogenophaga sp.
CCGGCATCAACGTGCTGCGGCTGATCAACGAACCCACCGCTGCCGCCATCGCGTACGGGTTGGACAACGGTTCTGAGGGTGTGTATGCGATCTATGACCTCGGGGGTGGTACTTTTGACGTGTCCATTCTGCGTTTGACGCGCGGTGTTTTTGAAGTGATGGCCACGGGTGGCGATTCCGCCTTGGGCGGTGATGACTACGACCAGGCGCTGGCCGCCTGGGTGTTGGCCCAAGAGGGTATCTCGGGCGCATTGACGGCTTCAGAACGAGCCGCCTTGCACGCCGAGGCGCGCCGTGTGAAGGAGTCGCTCTCCACTGCAGAGCGAGTTGTTTTTTCTACCCAGGTGGCTGGCCAGCTGATCGAGCGACCGGTGAGAACCACCGACTTCGAGCAATGCACGACAGCACTCACGGCGCGGACCATGACGGCGGTGCGCAAGGTTCTTCGCGATGCAAGCGTTTCCAAAGACGAAGTGCAGGGCGTGGTCATGGTGGGTGGCTCGACCCGCATGCCGGTGATCCAGCGATCGGTCGGCGAATTTTTTGGACAGGCACCCCTGACCAATCTCAATCCGGACGAAGTGGTGGCACTGGGTGCAGCCATCCAGGCCAACGCACTGGCCGGCAACAGCCGCGACGGCGACCTGTTGTTGCTGGACGTGATTCCCCTGTCTCTGGGTATTGAAACCATGGGTGGTTTGGTTGAGCGCATCGTTCCGCGCAACAGTCCCATTCCCACAGCCATGGGGCAGGATTTCACCACCTACCAGGATGGCCAGACGGCTCTTTCGTTGCATGTGGTTCAGGGTGAGCGTGACCTGGTGGCCGACTGCCGCAGTCTGGCCCGTTTCGTGTTGCGCGGCATCCCTCCAATGGCGGCAGGCGCGGCGCGCATCCGGGTGAGCTTCACGGTCGACGCCGACGGCTTGCTATCCGTCAGCGCCAAAGAGCAGGGCAGTGGGGTGGAAGCCCGGGTCGACGTCAAGCCCGCCTATGGCCTGACGGACGATCAAATTGCCTCCATGCTCAAAGACAGCTTTGCCACCGCCCAGCAGGATATGCAGGCCAGGGCGCTGGTGGAGGCACGTGTGGACGCCGATCGCATGCTGGCCGCCACGCGCACGGCGCTGGCCGCCGACGCCGATCTGCTGGAACCCGCCGAGCGCACAGATATCGACAGCCTCATGGACGCGGTCGCCCTGTGCGTGACGGGCGACGATGCGGCCACCATCGAAGCAGCGACCACCGCACTGGCCAAGGGAACGGAAGCGTTCGCTGCCATGCGCATGAACCGAGGCATCCAGCAGGCCTTGGCCGGCAAGAAGGTTGAAGAAATGTGAGAGGCTGAACGGCTCTCCGGCTTATTCCAGAACAACGAGTTTCCATGCCCACGATCAAAATCCTTCCCCATCCCGAATATTGTCCACAAGGCACGCAGGTGAGCGCGCCCGCGGGTACATCCATCTGCGAAGCGCTGCTGGACAACAACATCTCGATCGAGCATGCGTGCGACATGGTCTGTGCCTGTACAACCTGCCATGTGGTCGTGAGAGAAGGGCTTAGCAGTCTGAACGAACTCGATGAAAACGAAGAGGACATGCTGGACCGGGCCTGGGGTCTTGAGCCGCAGTCCCGCCTTTCGTGTCAAGCCATCCTGGCGCATGAAGATGTGACGATCGAGATACCCAAATACTCGATCAACCACGCCAAGGAAAACCATTGATTTTCTGGTTCGGCAGTTCACCGGATTCATGACCATGCGCCAGATCGTCCTCGATACCGAAACCACTGGCCTGTCCGCCGACAGCGGAGACCGGATCATTGAAATCGGCTGTGTGGAGTTGCTCAACCGCAAGCTCACGGGCAACAACCTGCACTTTTACGTCAACCCCGAGCGCGACAGCCACGAAGACGCGCTCAAGGTGCACGGCATCAGCAACGAATTTCTGCGTGACAAGCCCAAATTCGCGGTCATTGCCGACGAACTGCTTGACTACCTGCGCGATGCCGAGCTGATCATTCACAACGCTCCATTCGACATGAGCTTTCTGAACAAGGAGCTCGAACGACTGGGTCGATCGCCACTCAATGGGGTGATCGCGCAGGTCACAGACAGTCTGGTGATGGCGAAGGAAATGTTCCCCGGCAAGCGCAACGGGCTGGACGCCCTATGCGACCGGCTGGGTGTAGACAACTCCGGGCGGACCTTGCACGGCGCGTTGCTCGATGCCGAGTTGCTGGCCGACGTTTACATCAACATGACGCGGGGCCAGGATGCCCTGATCATTGACCTGGAGTCCAACACCAGCGAGGCTGGCGAAGTGATTCAGATTGACCTCAGCGGCTTTGAGCTCCCGGTGATTAACGCCAACGCGCAGGAGCAAAAAATCCACGAAACCGTCTTGAGCGATATTGACAAGGCGTGCAAGGGCCAAGCGGTTTGGCGCCAGCTGGCTGCCTAGCCGGCAATTCAGGGGAACGGCCAAAGCGAAGGCAGAAGCACGCTATAATCTGAGGCTTCCAAATGATTGGACCGAAAGAACAAAGTCATTTGGGCGGTTAGCTCAGTGGTAGAGCACTGCCTTCACACGGCAGGGGTCGCAGGTTCGAACCCTGCACCGCCCACCAGATAAGTGAAAAAAATCAAGGACTTAGCAGTT
>JAABRN010000429.1 GCA_011390855.1 Hydrogenophaga sp.
TGCACCAGCTGTTCCAGCGTTCGTTTGCAGTTGCCAAGCAGGTGCGCACGTCCACCGAGATTGGTGCCCACTCCATCAGCATGACGGCTGCAGCGGTCCGGCTCGCCGGGCAGTTGTTTGAAGACCTGCGCGACATCAAGGTGCTGTTCGTGGGCGCTGGCGAGATGATCGAACTCGCCGCCACCCACTTTGCCGCCAAAATGCCCAAGGGCATTGCGATTGCCAACCGCACTCTGGAGCGTGGCGAAAAGCTCGCCGTGCGCTTTGGTGGTGAAGTGATGCGCCTCGCCGACGTGCCCGACCGCCTGCACGAATTCGATGCGGTCATCAGCTGTACCGCCAGCACGCTGCCCATCATCGGGCTCGGCGCGGTCGAACGCGCGCTGAAAAAACGACGCCACCGCCCATTGTTCATGGTCGACCTGGCTGTGCCTCGCGACATCGAGATCGAAGTGAAGGCCCTGGACGACGTCTACCTCTATACCGTGGACGACCTCGCTTCGGTTGTGCAAACCGGGAAGGACAACCGCCAGGCAGCCGTCGCTCAGGCTGAAGCCATCATCGATGCCGGCGTTCTCAGTTTCATGCACTGGATGGAGCAACGCGACCCGGCCCTGGGTGTGGTGCCACTGATCCAGCAGATTCATGCACAGGCCGACGAATGGCGGGCAGCTGAACTGGTGCGTGCGCGCAAGCTGCTGGCCAAAGGTGAGCCAGTGGAAGCAGTGCTGGAAGCACTTTCCCGTGGGCTGACACAAAAGATGCTGCACGGCACGCTGGCCGAACTGCACACCGGCGACGGCGCCACCCGCGCCGCCACCGCGCAGACCGTTTCGCGCCTGTTTCTGCGCGACGATCCGCGCAAGAGCGGCCGAAGCACCCTTTCCTAGCGAGCCATCCGGCAGCACCGTGCCCGCCTGAGGCCGGTGTGCTGCCGTACCCCAGCTGGCCATTCCCCCACTCATGAAACCCTTTGTCCGCGATACCTTGCAGCGTCAACGAGCGCGCCTGCACGAACTGGATGCATTGCTGTCTGCCCCCGACGTGGTCAACGACATGAACCGCTTTCGCGCCCTCAGCCGCGAACATGCAGATGCGTCCAGCCTGGTCGACACCTACAACCGCTTCCTGCAGCGGGAGGCCGACCGGGCTTCGGCTGAAGCCATGCTGGGTGATCCGGACATGGCCGAACTGGCAGAAGAAGAAATGGCCGCCGCCAGCGCCGACATGGACGAGCTTGACACCGAGTTGCAACAGCAGCTTTTGCCCAAGGACCCTGACGACGAACGAAACGCCTTCATGGAAATTCGCGCTGGTGCCGGCGGTGACGAGTCCGCCCTGTTTGCTGGTGATCTCGCGCGGCTGTACACACGCTACGCAGAAGCCCAGGGCTGGCAAGTGGAAATCGTCAGCGAGTCGCCCAGTGAACTCGGCGGCTATAAAGACCTGGTGTTGCGCATTGCAGGTCACGGTGTCTACGGGCGTCTGCGCTTCGAGTCTGGTGGTCACCGGGTTCAACGGGTGCCCGCCACGGAAACCCAGGGTCGCATCCACACGAGCGCCGCCACAGTGGCCGTGATGCCGGAACCAGATGAAGCCCAGGCGATCGCGCTCAACCCCAGCGAATTGCGCATCGACACCTACCGCGCCAGCGGCGCTGGTGGGCAACACATCAACAAGACCGACTCCGCGGTTCGCATCACCCACCTGCCCACGGGCATCACCGCAGAATGCCAGGACGGCCGCTCCCAGCACAGCAACAAGGCCAAGGCCTTGCAGGTGCTGACCGCAAGATTGCAGGAAAAGGACCGTTCAGAACGGGCTGCCAAGGAGGCCGCCACCCGCAAGGGCCTGATCGGCAGCGGTGACCGCAGCGATCGCATCCGCACCTATAACTTTCCCCAGGGTCGGCTCACCGACCACCGCATCAACCTCACCGTCTACAAGCTGCTACAGGTGATGGAAGGGGATCTCGGCGATGTGGTGCATGCCTTGCAATTGGCAAGGGGAGCCGAATTGCTGGCCGAGCTTGAAGGAAAGGTATGAGCCTCCGGCGCCGCTTGGTGGCTTGCCCCCAGAGGGGGCTGCACCCTGTGGCGCGTCCTGAACCTCTCGAAGATCGATTTCACGGGTGGGCGGGCGCCTTCATGCGCCAACACCATGGCCGCTCTTTGATGATGGTGAATACCGGAAGCCTGGAATGATGGTGTCCGCCGCTCTTCGGCAAGCCATGGCCGCAGGCCTGGATCGACTCGACGCCCAGATGCTGCTGCTGTTCAGCCTCGGGCGCGATACCCATGCCCGTGCCTGGCTGGCAGCACACGACGACCACGCTCTGACCTCAGAGCAGCAAAGGCAGTTCGAGCAACTGAGCCAACGGCGAATTCAAGGTGAGCCCCTGGCCTACCTCACCGGCACCAAGGAATTCTTCGGTTTGTCCTTGAAGGTTGACGGGCGCGTGCTCGTGCCGCGGCCGGACACCGAGACCCTGGTGCGCTGGGGGATGGATGTCGTCGATACGGCCGCTGAAGGAAGCACCCCGCTGCGCGCGTTGGATCTGGGCACTGGAAGCGGCGCCATCGCTCTGGCCCTGAAATCGAGCAGGCCACGCACCCTCGTCTGGGCCACAGACGCCAGTCCTGACGCCCT
>JAABRN010000430.1 GCA_011390855.1 Hydrogenophaga sp.
AAGCGCTGTCGGCGATCGCGAGGCACGAGGACATGTCGGGGCGTATCCGCCGCAACGTGATGGACACACGCCGTGCGGTCAGCTTCATGATGCGCAGCCGTCTGCTCAATGCGGAGCAGTTCGAAGACGCCCGCCAGATCCTGCGCGACCTGGACTCACTCGACAGCCACACCGCGTTCCTGTTCGACAAGATCAACTTCCTGATGGACGCCACCGTGGGTTTCATCAACATCAACCAGAACAAGATCATCAAGATCTTCTCGGTGGCCAGCGTGTCCCTGCTGCCGCCCACGCTGGTTGCGAGCAGCTACGGCATGAACTTCCGCTTCATGCCCGAACTGGATTGGTCGTATGGCTACCCATTTGCGATTGCGCTCATGGTGCTGTCGGCGGTGGTGCCGATGGTGTATTTCCGCAAGCGAGGCTGGTTGCGCTAGGAGCCTGCGCGGCAGAAGGCATCGAAGCGAAACGTGTGGGAAAAGAACCCAGTTTGGCGCCGATTTTGAGGACTGTGGCCGCCGCCACAGCCGGAAAAACGGGGACAAAGTGGGACTTTTCTCCACGCGTTGCAGCCGATGTCGTTCTGCCGCACAGGCTCCTATGGCCCCACGCTCCACAGCCGCGCGGGTCGCCGACCCCAGGGGGCGCGAATCCAGCCTTGGGCGGCCCGGCAATGGATTCGGGCCACCCCCGAGCCGCTTCGCGCCACCCCCACAAGGAAGCGGCACCGGTCGTCCGGCAAAGCCGGCCCGGCGGTGTCTCTGGATGGGACCGTTTCATGCGCCGTGGGTCGCGCGCGCCGCGCAGTCGGGCAACCAGGTTGAATACACTCCTGCTGGTTGTTCCTGCCATTGAAAGTTGTCATGCTCACCGTCCATCACCTCAACAATTCCCGCTCACAGCGCGTGCTCTGGATGCTCGAAGAGCTGGGCTTGCCCTACGAAATCCAGCGCTACGAACGCGACCCCAAAACCATGTTGGCGCCGCCGGAATTGCGAAAGGTGCACCCGCTGGGCAAATCGCCAGTGATCACCGACGGGGATGCCACGCTGGCAGAGTCGGGCGCCATTCTTGAGTACCTGGTGGATCGCTACGGCGAGGGCCGCTACTCGCCCACCCCCGGCACGCCCGAGCACCTGCGCTACCGCTACTGGATGCACTACGCAGAAGGCTCGCTGATGCCGCCCCTGTTGCTCAAGCTGGTCTTCGACAAAGTGGAAAAGGCACCGCTGATCGTGCGCCCAGTGGCCAAGGCGATCTCGGCCACGGTCAAGCGCACCTTCATCACGCCCAATCTCACACAGCATCTGAACTTCCTGGAAGGCGAGCTGAAAACATCGCCCTGGTTTGCCGGCGACCGCTTCAGTGCAGCCGACGTGCAGATGAGTTTCCCTGTGGAAGCCGCAGCGGCACGTGCTGGCCTGGACGCCAGCCGGCCTTGCCTGATGGAATGGCTCAAGCGCATCCACGGGCGTCCGGCTTACCAGCGCGCCATCGACAAGGGCGGCCCCTTCGCTCTGTGACACCGGGCGGACGCTGCCAGACGCTTGCCCGTGTCGGGCCCGTACCACATTTGGGGGAACGGTCAACGTGTACAGGTGCATGCGCCGGCCATCCATGGCCGAATGCGGGCGCCAGCGCTGCCACCTTTTGTTAGGCTCACACAAACCGCTACAGCGCCATGCACTGCGCAGCCATGCAACGATTGACAGACCCTCTTGCAGGGACCGCGTCGAAATGAAGATTCAGAACTTGTTCAAACGCCTGCTCAGGTTGAATTCGAACCACGCCAACGACGATGGCGTGGGAGCCGATGCGTCTTCGCGCCTTTCGGCACTGGACTGTTCGCTGTCCCTTTCGGCGCAGGACCCCGAAGAATTGCTGGCGCAAGACATCGGCAAGCTCGACATTCAGCGTGCCCTGGTGCACCACCTGGAGTGGTGTGTGGTGTTCAACGAGCGCCTGCACCGCGCCAACAGCCTGCTCACCGAAACCGAGGCCCATCTGCCCGATGCGAATGAGAGCGGCCTGGGTCAGTGGCTGGCGCGGGCGGCTGAACAGATCATTGGTCACCACAATCTGTTTGCCGAACTGCGCAGCGAGCATGAACGCCTGCACGAACTGGCAAGCCAGGCCCTGATCCACGCCCGCAGTGGTCGCATGGACCTGGCCAGCACCTTGCTCAACACCGATTTCGAGCGCAGCCGCATCCGCGTGCTGGAAACCTTGCGCACGTTGCAGCGCGGCTGAACCGCTCAGAGACTCCGGGTTTTGCGGTCGTGTCCGGGCAACGCGGCAAAACGTGCCCGATCAAGGCGCAGATTGGCGCTGTTCTCAACCCATTCGCACTTGGAAAAATAGTGCGAACAGGCCCTAGTTCAAACCGTGGCACTTTTTGTATTTTTTCCCGCTGCCACACCAGCACGGATCGTTGCGCCCAGGCGTCTCGGTTTTGCGCACCGTCTCAACGCGCGGTCCGATGCTCTGCCACAGCTCGCGCAGGTCATACACCGCCCAGATGGCGGCGCCAAAGTCGTTCAGTCGCGCATCGCTCACGCTGGGCGGGCCGTCTTCGGTGTGCATGGACACCGTGGGGGTACCGGTGTCGTCTTCGGTCAGCGACACGATGCAGTCCAGTGCTTCG
>JAABRN010000431.1 GCA_011390855.1 Hydrogenophaga sp.
GGCCACAGGCTGGGGGCTCAAACCTTCGGCGGGGTGGTGGCGGTTAGAACCTGAATCGTTGGCCCAGCACGCTTTGCATGGACTGGACCACTGTGAAGGCATCCTTGAGCTGGGTTTTCTCGAAGTTGGAGATCTCTTCGAGTCGCATGTGGTTGTCCGGTGGCTGACCGGCGGCTATCTGGCGGGTCTGGTGCTGGATGCGCATGAACGCCAGAAACTCCAGAGCGTCTCGCAGATCTCTGGCGCTTTGTTCGCTGATGGCGGCACCGGGTGCGCTGGTGGCAAGTCGGTCGTGGGTGTTGACCGCGTCATCGCCACTGGAGAGCGCATGCACCCGGGCCAGGTCGACGATGGGGACGATGCCGCCATGTTTGAGATCGATCGTGCCTTTGTGCTCGCCACTCCGGATGGTCGTGATTCGGTTGAACACGCTCAGAGGTGGGGAGTGTGTCAGGGCGTTGCCGATCATGTGGGCCAGGAAGAGGGTGTTGCCCTTGGTGCGCCGCAGCACATCCTGGCGCAACTGGTCGAGCAGTTCCGAGCGGCCGTAGATGGCCCTCAGATCGAAGAACACACAAGTCAGCATGAGTGCCTTGGGATCGGGCTGCCCTGTCCATCGTGCGAAGTACTCGGCCCACCGGTTCACCGGCTGCCGCCAGGTGTCGGTCATCGCCATCATTTCACCCGGGCAATAGATATAGCCACAGGCGTCCAGGCCGTCGCAGACGAATTGAGACAGCGCCTTGAAATACGCCCCATGGGTCTTTTCGTCAAAGCTGTCGTCCAGCACCATGCAATTGTCCTGGTCCGTTTTGGCTGTCTGCTCGCTGCGTGCCTGGGAGCCGGCCGCCACCCACACATAGTCCACCGGGGCAGGACCGAGCTGGGCCTCGCCCAGTTGCAGCAAGCGACTGGTGATGGCGTCCGTGATGGCCGTGACGATGTGACCGGTGCTGTAGGCAGACGCATCGGCCGCAGCCAGGCTTTGTTGCAGCGCCTTGATCTTGGTGCTCGCTCGCTGCAGCCCTTCCACCGACGATTGCTTGTAGATGTCACCGGCCAGGTACACCGCCGAGGTGCTGTGTTGCTCGGTGAGATCGGTGGCGGTGATCATGCCCACGACCTGCTGACCGTCAAGCACAGGCACATGGTGGATGTTGTGACGTGCCATCAAAAGCAGTGCGCTGAACGCCGGGTCGTCGACGCCGACCGACAAGGGCGCCAATGTGGCAATGTCCATGATCGGTCGTGACGTGTCCAGGCCGGTCGCGATCACCCGGTTGCGCAGGTCGCGGTCCGTGATCAGTCCGAAGAGCATGCCTTGCTCGACAATGAGAATGGAGGAAACGCGCTGCTCGCTCATCATTTGCGCAGCCGCGCGGATGCTGGTTTGCGGCGGTAGCGAGATGGGCGACCGCTTCACGAGCGCCCGCACCGGTGTGGTCATGAGAGTCAGCGCCGGATCGTTCGCCGGACCTGCGGCCTCACTGGATGACGCGGCGGGCAAAGAGGAGTCGGTGAGGTGGCTGGTCATCTTTGAGATGAAGGTAAAGCGCTCAGGAGCAATGCTTCATCCTAACCCTTGTGATCGGTTTTGGATGAGGGTAAATTCTGAGAGGGTTTGACCTGTGTCAGGTGTCCAGTGAGTCGATTTGTAAGAGCGCGGTAAGCTGTCAATCCAGAATGGTTTCAATTCACACGAGGGGGACATGCTTCTATTCATCTCATCGATCAAACTGATCGCGGAAATCGCACTGCTGGCACTTTTTGGCCAGTGGGTGCTGGGTCTGCTGGCCGGACAGCGAAAACAGCAGAATCTGTTCTATCAGGTGCTGCAGCAGATAGGGAAACCCTTCGTGCATCTGGCCAGGTACATAACACCCAAATTCGTACTTGAACGCCACCATCCTCTGGTGGCGTTTTTGGTTCTGGGCTTCGTCTGGATCGCCGTGACCTTCGCCAAAATCAACCACTGCCTCAAAATCGGGGTCGCACTGTGTCAATGAGGCGCGCCCTTCCATGTACCACCGTTTCATTCAACTGCAGATTCGCGCCCTGGTTCTGTTCGGTCAACGGCATCGGGCGCTGGAGAGGCTGGACGTGGTGCTCACCCGCAGTCCGTCAGACGTTCATGCGCTGGCCACACGCGCACACCTACTGGCCGAACTGGGCGACAAGGCCGGAGCACAACAGAGTTTGAGGCACCTGGTGGCGATTCAAGCCGATCAAGCGGCGGCATGGTTCAACCTGGGTTACCTGAGTGAAGAAATGGATCAACTGCAGGAGGCCGAATCTGCTTTCCGACGCGCAACCGAAATAGATCCCGGACTCGACCGGGCATGGTACGGCCTGGGTCTGAGCCTCATCCGCCAGCAACGCTTCGAAGAAGCCACCGAAGCCCTGCGCAAGAACACCGAACTGCAACCCATGAGTCCTTACGGCTGGTACCAGCTGGCTCGCGTTCATGTGGACCGGCAAGAGCCCGACGAGGCTGCGAAGATCATTCGCCACCTCAGAAAGTTCGAGCCCAAAGTTGCGGCGCAACTGGAGCGCGAAACCGGACTTGGGCAAGCACAGGCCTCATACCGCGCTGCTGCTGCGGAGCCATCAAAAAGGGGGCGCCAGCGCAAGCA
>JAABRN010000432.1 GCA_011390855.1 Hydrogenophaga sp.
GATATCTCGTCACCCCAGACGGCAAAGGGGCTGTACGTTCACCAGAATGTATTGAGCAAGTGAGTCCTGGAACCGGGCGAGGAGCCGCAGGAGTCGCGTCCAGGTAAGGACAGACAAAAAGGTTCGGGACGCTGGGCTGCCCAATCGCGCACAGAGGTGTCCAAACACATGCAGGAGCGGTACATTCTGAAAACTTGGTTGCAGCTTCCTTTGGGGAAAGAGTTGAACCGCCCCGGCGGTTCAGAAACGGAGGACAGCCAAGAAGTCAGTAAGCATTCCTTCCGGTTAGCGCACTCAGTGTGCGCAACAGGATCGTGAAGTCGAGCCAGAGCGACCAGTTGTTGATGTATTCAATGTCGGCCTCTACGCGCTGCTGCATCTGCTCAATGTTGGTGGTTTCACCTCGGAAGCCGCGCACTTGCGCCAGCCCAGTGATGCCAGGCTTGATGTTGTGGCGCGCGAGGTAGCTGTCGATGCGTTGGGAGTACTCGGCGTCGTGCTGCACGGCGTGGGGACGTGGGCCCACCAGCGACATACTGCCCCCGAGCACATTGAGCAGTTGGGGCAGCTCGTCCAGGCTGCTTCTGCGCAGAAATGCCCCTACCCTGGTCACGCGCGGGTCGTTGCGGGTGGCCTGTTTCACCTCGCCGGCCTCGGCATTGTGCACGTACATGGTGCGAAACTTCCAGATGCTGAAGGTCTTGCCGCTCCAGCCATTGCGTGACTGTTTGAAGAAAACCGGTCCCGGGCTGTCTAGTTTGATGGCAGCAGCAATCACGAGTAAAAGCGGCGTGACGGCGATCAGGATCAGAGCAGAGAGCACGAAGTCTTCAACCGCCTTGAGCAGCAGTCGGGTACCGGTCAGAGGGGTCTCGGAGAGCGTCAGTACAGGCAAGCCGGCCATCTCGCGCACGCTGTGGTTGACAAGCAGCATGGAGAAAATGTCGGGCACCCAGTGAATGGCCACATAGCGGTCCAGCAGCTGGAAGTACATGTCCTCTATGAGATCAGATTCGCCCAGCGGAATGGCGAAGTAGACGGTGCGCACCTCATGGCGGTCGATGATGGCGAGTATCTCGTCCAGTGGACCAATGATGTTGGGTTCTTTGAGGGTGCCGAAGTCTGAGGTTTCGTAGAGGCTGCCTCCAGTACTTTCGACACGACTCCTAGTCGCCGCTGGCAGCTCCAGGCAGCCGACCACTTTCTGACTGAGCCAAGGGTTGCCTGATATTTTGTGCTGCAGGTAGCGCGCGAGTTTGCCGGTGCCCACAATCAACACGTTTTCGGAGGGCACAGCATGGCGCATGATGCGAGTCTGCACCTCGCGGCTGACATACTGGAGAACCAACTGCAGTAGGTAGCCGATTACGTAGAGTTGTCCAAGCAGCATGCGAGAAAAGGTGTCGGTCTGCTTGGTCGCGAAACCAACAACCAAAAGGAAGCCAAACGCCAGCGACCATGCATTGAATAGAGTCAAGGCCTTTCGCGTAAAGCTGCTGTTGCTTCGGTAGACGCCAAACTGGTCGTAGGCGAAGACCATGCTCATGGCCAGCAAAAGTAACAGCACCGAGTATTCGACCGACAGTCCGCCAATCTGCTGTCGGATCAGAAGCAGGGCCAGCCCCAAGACCGCGATCAAATCCAGCACAGCCTGTACGGCCGTGGATATGCTGCCGCGGCGTTTGAGGATGGATCGTTGGGGTCTCTTGGAAAGGACCATGGCGGTGAAGTATATGGGTCCTGTAGGCTTGAGAGCTTGACTGTGAGCGACGAGCGTAGTGGTGGGCCACCAGACTCTTTGGCAGTGGTAGTCGGGTGCCGCTTTCCGCGGGGCCCCTTGTCAGGCTCTTGCGTCGCCCCAGGTGATGGGAGCGTCTTCATCTCCCACGTAGAGCGTATCGCCGTGCCGGTCGACGCAGTATTGAGGAGACATTATTCGCTCACTCACGGTTTGTCCGGTGCCAATGCGGGTGTATTCAAACAGCACACTTCGCTCGACCGTGCAACCTGCGCGGAGGTGGCTTCCATGGCCGATCCAGGTGGGACCAATGACCCGGGCGCCGGGTTCAATGCGAGCGCTGGAACCGATGTAAACAGGGCCATCGATCTGCACCGTATTCCAGTCGACGCATGTGTTCAGCCCGACCCAGACGCCTGGACGGACTTGCTTGCCCGGCATCTCCATCTGGGCGATCTCACCACGCAGCACCCGTTGCAGCACCATCCAGTAGTCGGACAGGCGGCCGATGTCGATCCAGTTGAAGAAACGCTTTTGGGCGAAGAAGGGCAGATCGCGCTCGACCAGCAGTGGGAACAGCTCGCTGCCGATGTCGAACTGGCGACCCGAGGGCACCAAGTCAAGTACGGCAGGTTCAAAAATGTAAATGCCCGTGCTGGCGGCGGTGGAAAGGGCTTCATCGGGCCTTGGTTTTTCCTGGAAGGATCGCACCAGGCCGTGTTCGGCGGCCACCACGACGCCGTAGTTCTGAACCTGATCGCGAGGAACATCCAGTGTGACGACGCTGGCCAGAGCCTTTTTGTGGCGGTGCTCGGTCAGCGCAGCGCCGATATCCAGATCGACGATGGCATCACCACACATCACCAAAGTGGTTTCGTCGAAGAAGCCACTGAAATCCTGAA
>JAABRN010000433.1 GCA_011390855.1 Hydrogenophaga sp.
TGTCCAAGTTGCGATCTACAGCATCCGAGATTTCGGCCGCTCTGGGTTGCCCCAAGGCCTGACAAGCCAACGCCCTGCTATCGCAAGGTCGCGCGCATCAGCCACCTGCCATGAATCAAAAAATCAGGTTGCTCGACGACTGTCACCGAGCGCCGCACCCCGATTGCTTCCGATGTCTGCGTCGATCAGCCCTGAGGTCTGATGGCGGTTTGGGCGTGTGTCTGTGCCTCTACCCATCGACGCACGCGTTCTGCGTCCTGGTTCCTGCTGAGCGTGCCGGCGGCGTCCAGAAACACCATGATCACTTCCCGCCCTGCAACTTTGGCCTGCATGACAAGGCAGCGACCCGCTTCGGAGATGTAGCCGGTTTTCTGGAGGCCAATATCCCACGCCGGGTTGTGGATCAAGCGATTGGAGTTGTTGTACTGAAGCGTACGACGGCCGAAATCCAGCTGATACCCGGGAGACGTCGACAGATCCCTGAGCATGGGTCTTTCGTAAGCGGCTGAGACCAGGGTCACCAAGTCACGAGCGCTGGATTTGTTTTCGCTGGAAAGGCCTGTGGGCTCAACAAAGCGCGTGTCGTGCATGCCCAATTCGCGAGCCTTGGCATTCATGTCGTGCACGAACTTGCGCATACCGCCAGGGTAGGTGCGACCAAGGGCGTTGGCAGCGCGATTCTCGCTGGACATAAGCGAAATGTGCATCATTTCACCGCGACTCAGCGTGGTGCCAATGGCCAGCCGTGAACCGGTGCCCTTCAGGGTGTCCACATCAGCTCGCGTGATGGTGATGGGCGTATCCATGGAAAGGCCCGCTTCAGCGATGAGCAAGCCTGTCATGAGCTTCGTCAGCGAGGCAATAGGAAGCACGGCGCCATCGTTCTTGCTGAAGAGCACTTCGTTGGTTTCCTGGTCGATCACCAGCGCCACACTGGAGCTGAGATCGAGCGGGTCGGAGCCGTGGCGCAAACCCATCCGCTCTCCGTTGGACAGCCGGGGCTGGGTCGCGACCCGGACCACCCTCGCTGAATTCCCACTGCCCGCATGGGGCACCTTGCTTTTGCTGGCGGTCTTGACCGGCGTCTTGCGAATGTTGGCCACCACCCGCTTCTGAGGCGCTTTGGCCTGGGCACGCTGGGCTTTTTTAGCCACAGGCTTTTTGGCGACGGGTTGCTTGACTGCCTTGGCTTTGGCGCCAGTCGATTTGGCCGCGACAGGGCGTTTGCTGGAACTGGTGCTGGCCAGTGCCGAAGCCGGCACCGCCAGCGCAAAAGAAATGATCAGCGCCGCAAAGCCCGCCAGGGGTTTGCGAACACGATTTGCACAAAGTTTCATTTCTTCACTCCAACCAGACTATCAGGCTGGTGTGAAGTATAGAGACATCGAAAAAAACTAGCAATATCAAAAACTTGTGAATTGATCCTCAGTGTTCAGAAGAACTGGTGCTACTTTCCGTATCATTTCGCAGCATTAACCCGGAAGTACCCACAAGTCTTTGATTTACCACATCTTTTTCACCCCTGCGCAGCCACCCGGACAGCTTTGCTGTGCAGCTTGTTCAAAGCACTCAGGTAGGCCTTGGCAGAAGCGACGACGATGTCCGGGTCTGCCCCGATCCCATTGACCACGCGCCCTCCGTGCTGCAACCGCACGGTCACCTCGCCCTGGCTTTCCGTGGAGCCGCTGGTGATGGCATTGACCGAGTACAACAACAATTCGGCACCGCTCTTCACATGCGTTTCAATGGCCTTGAGCGAGGCATCCACCGGCCCATTGCCATCAGAGGCTCCCTGAAACTCCTTGCCACTGATGGTGAAGACGACTTGCGCATGAGGGCGTTCACCCGTCTCGCTGGATTGCGACAGGGATACCAGCCCGTACTGTTCTTTCTCTGCGGTCACGCTCTCATCGCTGCAAAGCGCGAGGATGTCTTCATCAAAAATCTCGCTCTTGCGATCTGCGAGTTCCTTGAACGCAGCAAAGGCCGTGTTGATTTCGCTCTCGGAGGCCATTTCGATGCCCAGATCCTGCAGGCGCTGTTTGAACGCATTGCGACCGCTGAGCTTGCCCAGCACGATCTTGTTGGCGCTCCAGCCCACGTCTTCTGCCCGCATGATCTCGTAGGTGTCCCGCGCCTTGAGCACGCCGTCCTGATGGATGCCGCTGGCATGGGCAAATGCGTTTGCGCCCACCACGGCCTTGTTGGGCTGAACCACAAAACCTGTGGTCTGGCTCACCATGCGGCTGGCTGGCACGATCTGCGTCGCATCCACACCCACATCCAGGCAGAAGTAGTCGCGTCGTGTGCGCACCGCCATCACGATCTCTTCGAGCGAACAATTGCCAGCCCGTTCTCCCAGACCATTGATGGTGCACTCCACTTGGCGTGCCCCACCAATCTTCACCCCGGCCAGCGAATTGGCGACTGCCATGCCCAGATCGTTGTGACAATGCACCGACCAGATGGCCTGATCCGAATTGGGTACCCGCTCGCGAAGCGTGCGAATGAAGTCACCGTACAGCTCAGGTATGGCGTAGCCCACGGTATCGGGGATGTTGAGCGTGGTGGCTCCCTCCTTGATCACCGCTTCCAGCACGCGGCACAGAAAATCCATGTCGCTGCGGTAGCCATC
>JAABRN010000434.1 GCA_011390855.1 Hydrogenophaga sp.
TCCGAAGCTCCGTATTATGCCTCAACTACCGAGGCCAAGACGCGGCAGCTGTCAGCCCGAAATCGTGTCGGCGGTCTGGTCCAGATCAAACTCGCGGTGCAGAGCGCGCACCGCCAGCTCCATGTACTTCTCATCGATGACCACCGATGTCTTGATCTCGGAGGTGGAGATCATCTGGATATTGATGCGTTCTTCGCTCAGGCACTTGAACATGCGGCTGGCAACACCCACGTGGCTGCGCATGCCGATGCCAACGATGCTCACCTTGCAGATGCGCGTGTCGCCCACGACTTCCGCCGCACCCAGTGTCGGCACCACCTTGGCCTTGAGCAGGTCGAGTGCCTTTTGGTAGTCGTTGCGGTGCACGGTGAAACTGAAGTCGGTCAACCCGCCCTTGCTCAGGTTCTGGATGATCACATCCACTTCGATGTTGGCCTCGGCCACTGCACCCAGAATCTGGTACGCAATGCCTGGGGTATCCGGCACACCCAGAACCGAAATCTTGGCTTCGTCGCGGTTGAACGCAATGCCGGAAACGACGGCTTTTTCCATGTCTTCGTCTTCCTCAAAAGTGATCAGGGTGCCGGAAGCGGCCTCTTCTGTCAGGTCGATGTCCCAGGGCGTGAAACTGGAGAGCACGCGCAGGGGCACTTTGTACTTACCCGCGAATTCCACCGAGCGGATCTGCAGCACCTTGGAGCCCATGCTGGCCATTTCCAGCATTTCCTCGAAGCTCACCCGCTCCAGGCGGCGCGCCTGGGGCACGACACGCGGGTCGGTGGTGTAGACGCCGTCCACATCGGTGTAGATCAGGCACTCGGCTGCCTTGAGAGCAGCGGCCACGGCCACCGCCGATGTGTCGCTGCCGCCACGACCCAGCGTGGTGATGTTGCCAGCCGGGTCAATGCCCTGAAAGCCGGTGACGATCACGACCTTGCCCGCATCCAGATCACCGCGCACGCGTTTGTCGTCGATGGATTCGATGCGGGCCTTTGTGTAGGCGCTGTTGGTCTTGATGGGCACCTGCCAGCCGGCATAGCTGATGGCTTGCAGGCCTTCCGCTTGCAACGCCATGGCCAGCAAG
Source organism: Hydrogenophaga sp. (assembly GCA_011390855.1). Taxonomy (GTDB): domain Bacteria; phylum Pseudomonadota; class Gammaproteobacteria; order Burkholderiales; family Burkholderiaceae_C; genus Hydrogenophaga. The sequence continues at coordinate 1,085 of JAABRN010000434.1, forward strand.
GCAGATGACGCCTGTTCGCCTGTGGCGGCCAGCATGTCCAGTTCACGGTCGAGTGCTGCGTTTGACGGGCCAGGGGCGAGTTCCTTGGCCAGCCCCAGCAGGCGGTTGGTCTCGCCGCTCATGGCGCTGGGCACCACCACCATCTGGTGGCCAGCGCGGTGCCATTTGGCTACGCGGCGCGCCACATTGCGAATGCGTTCGGTCGACCCCATGGAGGTGCCGCCGTACTTGTGAACGATCAATGCCATTGAATTTTTCGGGGTGAGGCGAGGTCGTGCAACCCGCTGCGCCTGAGTTCAGACGGCTCGGGCCGCGCCTTCCGCGCGATCGGGCAAAGCCTCAGATTATATCGACGGCCCGTATGCCAGCCGATCACCGGCCCGGCTTACGAATGCGCTGGCCACCTTCAGGCGAATGGCATGGCCGCGCGTGGTGCAACTGGCCACCTGATCGAGCAGCTCCTCCAGTTGTGCTGCGCTCGGCGCCACGCCGGCGGTGGTACGCAACCAGTAGCGCACGGCGTTGGCCTGGCGCTCCCGTCCAAAAGTTTGCAGCGTGGCAATGATGGGGGGCGACCCCACCCGATCCAGATCCAGCCTTGCCAGATCGTCCAGCAGGTGCTGCGCCTGTGCCGCGTGCCGGGCACTGCGCAGCAGCATGGGCCTGTAGCCGGGAAAGCACCGCTCCCAAGCGGGAGAAAGCACCGCGCGAATCCGGTTGCGCGTGTAGCGCTCATCGGCGTTGGTGGGATCGGTCACATAGGCCACGGACTGCGACGTCACATAGGCGCGCAGGGTGGCGCCTGGCACATCAAGAAAGGGCCTGCCGAAGCACATGCCGTGTCTCATGAAGCGGCCAGGCATGGCCGCCAGCCCTGGTAACCCCGCGCCCCGGCTCAGCGCGAGCAGCAGGGTTTCAACCTGATCGTCTGCGTGTTGACCCAGCAGGACACAGGCAGCCCCGGCCTGTTGTGCGAGCTGGGCCAACGCGCCGTAACGCGCGATCCGCGCAGCCTCTTCCGGGCTCTGTCCGGACGAAGGCGAGGCATCCAGCCGGGCCGTATGCAGCTCGATGCCGAGCGAGGCGCAAAGGGCTTGGGCACAGGCCTCGAAGTCGTCGGCTGCGGCCTGCAGGCCATGGTGCACATGCAAGGCCACCACCCTGCCCCGCCATTGCCGCCGCACGGCCAACAGCAGGGCGGTGGAATCGGCCCCGGCGCTGTAGGCCACAGCCATGCAAGGGGCTTCTTCGCCAGCGCGGCTGACGGTTTTGAGGAACTGTCCGCACCATTCGCCCACCGCCTTTTCGCAGGCGTCGAGTGGCACAGGCCGGGCGCTCACCTCAGAGGCTGAGAGTTTTTTGGGCGTGTCCGAGCAACGCGCCAAAACGTGCCCGATCAAGGCGCAAAGCACAGCCATAGCTCGTGCTATGGCGCGCATTTGCAACGCCGAGCGGGTGCGTTTTGGTGTGGTGAGCGGACATGAGCAAAAGACTCTCAGTCTCTCAGCGCTTGTCGCTCTTGCTGTCGACCTTGG
>JAABRN010000435.1 GCA_011390855.1 Hydrogenophaga sp.
TCAGGCCTTATTTGTGAGCGAACTCCGGATAGGCCTCCTGTCCACACTCGGCCAGGTCGACACCTTTGTATTCGTCTTCTTCCGACACCCGGATGCCCATGATCATCTTGAGCGCACCCCAGACGATCAGGCTGGTGCCGAACACCCACACGAAGATGGTCAGGCCGCCAATGATCTGACCCATGAAGGTGGCGTCGCTGTTGGTCAGCGGAACCAGCAACAGACCCAGAATGCCGCAGGTGCCGTGCACCGAGATCGCACCCACCGGGTCGTCGATCTTGAGCTTGTCCAGGAAGGTGATCGACAGCACCACCAGAATGCCGCCAGCAAAGCCGAACAGGGTGGCCAGCAGCGGCGTGGGCGTGGAGGGCTCGGCGGTGATCGCCACCAGGCCAGCGAGGGCACCGTTGAGCAGCATGGTCAGGTCGGCCTTGCCATACAGAAGACGCGACAGCAGCAGCGCGCCCACGGCACCGCCGGCGGCAGCGGTGTTGGTATTGAGGAAAACCATGGCCACGCTGTTGGCGTTGGCGATGTCACCCAGCTTGAGCACCGAACCGCCGTTGAAGCCGAACCAGCCCATCCAGAGAATGAAGGTACCCAGCGTGGCCAGGGGCAGGTTGGCGCCAGGGATGGCGCGCACTTCGCCGTTCGGGCCGTACTTGCCCTTGCGGGAGCCCAGCAGGATCACGCCTGCCAGTGCAGCGGCCGCACCCGCCATGTGCACGATGCCCGAACCGGCAAAGTCGGAAAAGCCCAGGTCGCCCAGGGTGTACATGCCGAACACCGATGCGCTGCCCCAGGTCCATGAGCCTTCCATGGGGTAGATGAAGCCGGTCATGACCACGGCAAACGCCAGGAACGCCCAGAGCTTCATGCGCTCGGCCACCGCACCCGAGACGATGGACATGGCCGTGGCCACGAACACCACCTGGAAGAAGAAGTCGGACGCGCTGGAGTAGATGGAATCGCCACCAAAACCGCCTTCGCGCGCCGCAAATTCGGTCAGCTTTTCGCTGGTGAGGTTCTCGCCGCCAGCGATTCCGGAGAGGAAGATGTCACCCTCATACATGATGGCGTAACCACACACCAGATACATGATGCAGGCAATCGCAAAGAGCGCGATGTTCTTGGTGAGGATTTCGGTGGTGTTCTTGGAGCGCACCAGGCCCGCCTCCAGCATGGCAAAGCCGGCGGCCATCCACATGACCAGGGCGCCGCACACCAGGAAATAGAAGGTGTCCATGGCGAACTGGAGTTCGTACACATGGTTGGCGATGTCGGCCGTCTGGGCCATGGAGGTACCGGCGAGCAGGGCCAGGCCAGCACCCATCAGGGTGTTTCGGATTTTCATGAGGGGCGTTCCTTTCAGAGGGCTTCTTGACCGGTCTCGCCGGTGCGGATCCGGACAACCTGCTCCAGATCGCTGATGAAGATCTTGCCGTCACCGATTTTTCCGGTGCGTGCCGCACCTTCGATGGCCTCGATCACGCGCTCGACGAGGTCGTCTGCGACAGCGGCTTCGATCTTGACTTTGGGCAGGAAGTCGACCACGTACTCGGCGCCGCGGTACAGCTCGGTGTGCCCCTTCTGGCGACCAAAGCCCTTGACTTCGGTGACGGTGATGCCTTGCACGCCCATGCTGGAGAGCGCTTCTCGCACCTCGTCCAGCTTGAACGGCTTGATGATGGCGGTGACCATTTTCATGCTGTGATTCCTCTTCTGGAAACTCAGGAAGGCGCCCGACCCGAAGGCCTGCCGCCCGCGTTGTTGCATTCGCTCACAACAACATGCAGGGACCGTGCCAAAACAGTTTTCAGCCAGGTTTTCGCCCTCTCCACCCAAGGAATGACGGAGCCATATCCCCCAAAGTTGGGGTGGGTTTGCATCGTCCATGTGCCATGATTTCGGGTTCGGCGCGGTCTCGCGCCAGCACACCAAAAGCGTGCGCACCATCCAAGTGCACGCCCCTGACAGCCTCCAATCCGGCCTTCAAGGGCACAAAACGCACCAAATCAGGGAGAAAACATGAGCTTGTCGCTGGTGCACAGCCGTGCATTGCTGGGGCTGGAGGCGCGGCCGGTCTGTGTGGAAGTGCATCTGGCCAACGGTCTGCCCAGCTTCACGCTGGTCGGCCTGGCAGATACCGAAGTCAAGGAGGCGCGGGAGCGGGTCCGGTCGGCCATTGCCAACAGCGGGCTCGAGTTCCCCAGCAACAAGCGCATCACCGTCAACCTCGCCCCTGCCGACCTGCCCAAGGATTCGGGTCGCTTCGACCTCCCCATCGCCCTCGGCATCCTGGCGGCCAGCGGCCAGATCAGCTCGGCGCGTATGGCGGGTTGGGAATTTGCAGGTGAGTTGTCGCTGGGGGGCGATCTGCGCCCGGTGCGCGGCGCCCTGGCCATGAGCCTGGCCCTGCATCGCTCATCACCCGGCAGCGAAGGACCCGCGCTTCCCACCCGGCTGGTGCTGCCACCTGGCAGCGCCGAAGAGGCCGCCCTGGTGCCGGAAGCCCAGGTCTACCGGGCGCGCCATCTGCTGGATGTGATCGCCCACTTTCTGCCTGAATCACAAAATGCGGCTGAGCCACCGCCAGACGATGGC
>JAABRN010000436.1 GCA_011390855.1 Hydrogenophaga sp.
CCGACATGCTGCTGGCACTCCATGCGAGACGCTCTGCCCCCTCCATCGCGGCCTGGGCGGCGGCGCACCCGCAGCGCCCACTGGTGCTGGCCCTTACCGGTACCGATCTTTACCGCGACATCGCCGTGGATGCCGACGCTCAGCAGTCGCTGGCCTTGGCGCAACGCATCATCGTGCTGCAGGAACTCGGGCCAATGGCTCTGCCGCAAAGCTTCAGGGAAAAGTGCCGCGTGGTGTTCCAGTCAACCAGCGCGCGCCAGTCGCTGGGCAAGACCACGGCCCATCTGCGCGCCGTGGCAGTGGGTCACTTGCGATCCGAAAAATCGCCTGCCACGCTCTGGGCCGCGGCACGGCTGCTGACCCCGAACGAGGGCATCTTCATCGACCACATGGGCGCCGCTCTCAGCCCCGACATGGCGGATGCTGCCATGCAGACGGCGCGCGATTGCCCGCACTACCGCTGGCTGGGCGGCTTGCCTCATGCGTCGGTGCGTGCCCGCATTCAACGCGCCCACGTGCTCGTGCATCCCAGCGCCATGGAAGGTGGCGCCCACGTGGTGATGGAGGCGGTGCTCAGCGGCACTCCCGTACTGGCCTCTCGCATCGATGGCAACGTGGGCATGCTCGGGCCGGCTTACGGCGGCTACTTCCCACTGGGGGACGCCGCGGCGCTGGCAGACCGGTTGCGACAACTGCGCAAGGGTCTGGATGGCGAAACGGGCCAACTCGCCACGCTGACATCACAATGCGAGGCAAGGGCGGCACTGTTTTCGCCCGACGCCGAGCGGCAATCGCTGCTGAGCCTGCTGGCAGAACTGCGCTGAACCACAGTCGCCGCGCGAGTGAATTCCCTGCATCATTTGAGCATCTCGCAAGAGCCAAATGAAGGCATCTGTATCTGGTCAACAAACGCGCCTTGGTTCTCTCCTACTGGCGGCAGCAGTTGCTGCCATATTGAGTCCGGCGTGTCTGGCGAAAACCTGAAGGTCACCGGTCGCACACCAACGGCTGGCGTCCCACGATCTCCGCTCGTCGCCAGGCTTGCCATTCGCCTGATCTGTGCTTGGAGGGTGCTGGCGCGATGGCGACAATGGCAAGGCAGGAACGCGCAGACAAAGGGCACGGGTTGCAGGCTCCGCCCGCCGGGTGTTGTCTTCGCGCGGACTCGCGTCACTTTGCTGTGCCTCCACAACCCTCCATCGGAAAGCTTGCTCATGCGGTTCAGAACATGGTGTTTTTGCGGACTGTGGGCGCTGCTGATGGCCCCGCCATTGCTGTGGGCACAGGCCACGCAGACGGTGCAGATCGCCTACCGCGTGCAGCCCGGGGTCGACTGGATCTCCGACCTCACCACCGACGCCATGATGTCCTTTTCGGTGGTGGAAGACCGTGGCATCGTGGCCAGGAGCGCCGAGCGGGGTGTGCGGTTCCCGGCCCAGGCGAATCTGGTGAATCGCCAGAGCGTGCGCCACACCACCTCGGCACCCGGGCCTGACGGCAGCTTCACGGTCGACCTGGCGTTCCTGTCCAAGAGTGCGGCGGTTCGTGACGCCGATGGGAAGGAGCACACCATGCCCGACCACACCGCGATTGTGGGTAGCCGTGTGCAGGCCAGGGCCCTGCCCGATGGCCGCATCGACCTGGACACCATGCAGATCACAGGTGCTCCGGAAGACAAGGCGGCCATGGTCCGTCCGGTGTTCCAGGCCATGTTCGAACAGATGGGCGCACTGGAAAACGTCTCGCTCAGCGCCGGCCAGGGTGCCTCGCAACGCGTCGAGCTGACGCTGCCCATCGGGGGTTTTGCCCGGGTGGCCATCGGCATGGACATCAACTACAAACTGGTGGAGATCAAAGACGACATTGCCGAGATCGACATGGTTTACGTCATGGACTTCGGCACACCCGACCAGCCCATGCGCATCAAGGCCCACGGCAGTGGTGCGGGCGCCATGCGCTATGACACACAGCGACAACTCATCCTCTCCACGACCGATCATTCGCTGATGGACATGGAGCTGGAGATGCCTGAGGGCGTGATCAAGGTTCAGGTGATGAACCAGCAGAAGCAGGTGGCCCGCCTGGCCACGCCACCCTGAACGCCCCCAATCAGCCGATTCCATGGCACGCAACATCGAAATCAAGGCCCGTATCGACAACCTGCACAGCCTCGCTCATCGCGCCGAAGCGCTGGCCGAAGAGGGCCCGGTTTACATCGATCAGGACGACACCTTCTTCAACTGCGAGCGCGGACGCCTGAAGCTGCGCAGTTTTTCCCCCGAAGCGGGCGAGCTGATTTTTTACCAACGTGCCGACCTGGCCGGCCCCAAGACTTCGTTCTATCTTCGCAGCCCCACCACCGCGCCGGATGTGCTGCGAGAGTCCCTCGCGCTGGCCTATGGCGAGATCGGCCGCGTCCGCAAACGCCGCATCCTTTACCTGGTGGGGCGCACCCGGGTGCACCTGGACGAGGTAGAACACCTGGGTTGCTTCATGGAGCTGGAGGTGGTGCTGGCTGAGGGGGAATCCGAAAAAGCGGGTGAAGCTGAAGCCCGTGACCTGATGCAGCGCCTGGGCATCGCGCCCGAGCAACTCGTCGA
>JAABRN010000437.1 GCA_011390855.1 Hydrogenophaga sp.
CTTGCTGATTCTGTGCGCGTTTCCGGCCATTTCCCTGTGGTTGCCTGGCTTGGTGTACTGAAGCAATGCTGAGCAGGCTTCTGTGGAGCGCCGCCTCAGGAAATTGATCAGCGCCGCATCCGCGGCTCAAGCTGCCGCTATGCTGGTGGCATGAACACACCTTCCATCGAAATCATCGAACTCGTCACCGGTGGTGACTCAGCCGCCACGCCGGTGGCCAGCATCGTGGTGCTTCACGGCCTGGGCGCCGATGGCCGAGACTTCGTGCCCATCGCGCAGGAGCTGGAGCTTGACGCCATTGGCCCGGTGCGCTTCGTATTTCCCAGCGCGCCGGTGCAGCCGGTGACCATCAATGGCGGTTATGAGATGCGCGCCTGGTACGACATCCACCCGCCCGGCCCGGACGGATCGCGTGCCGAGGACGAAGCCGGGCTGCGCGCCTCGCAGGCTCTGGTGCAGCGCCTGCTGGACCGCGAAGCCGAACGCGGCGTGCCCCCTGAACGCACCGTGCTCATGGGTTTTTCGCAAGGCTGCGCCATGACGCTGCTGGCAGGGCTTCGCGCGCCGCAGCGGCTTGCAGGGCTGGTGGCCTTGTCGGGCTATCTGCCACTGCCCCACACGCTGGAGGCTGAACGCAGCGACGCCAACCGCGATGTGCCCATCTTTCTGGCGCACGGGACACATGACCCGGTGGTGGAAGTGGCGCGTGGCATGCACGCCCGCGACGCGCTCCGGGCCCTGGGCTACAGCGTGCAGTGGCACACCTATCCGATGGAGCATTCGGTGTGTCCGGAGGAGGTGGCCGACATCAACGCCTGGCTGATTGAGGTTTTGGACAAGTTCTAAGCCCCTGCATCGAAAATCGTTCAGGTGCTCTGCAGCAAACGCAGGATGCGCTCGTCGCTCGCATAGGCGATTCGACCTTTGGCATTGAGGTCTTGCAACTCCACAACTCCACAACTGCATAGCGCCCTGGCGCCCGGTGCCCTCCTTCACGTGCGTCTGCCTGCAAGGACAAAACCCCTGCCGTTGGCACGGGGGCGCCCATGGTGTGTGTCGGCGATTCATGGCTTTTTTTCCCAACTGTCGGTCTGACCCTGCGGGCAGGCAGGAACACGAACGCCTGCCTATTTTCTGGAATGCGAAAGACCGGCATTGCCATGCGTGCGAGATGTCACATGAATGCCTTTGAATTAAGGGTAGGTCTCAGGTTTTCGTTTTCCGTACCGATACCCAACCAATAAGCCGTATGTCAGCCTGTAGACATGCGGCACCGTTGGGGCTTGTTGCATGAACAGAAGTTTTCGATCGATCTGGAACCCGTCGCTGGGCACCTTTGTGGCCGCCGCCGAAACGCAGCCTTCGCAGGGGCGCAGTGTTTCTGGCACGCGGGTTGCGCGCCGGCAGCCTTGCCGGGCAGGCGTTGCACCGCTGGTGCTTGAGCAGCGCATCGTGTTCGATGCGGCCATCGCCGCCACCGTGGCAGATGTGCAAACCGATGCAGGGTCCGATGCAAGTGCCGATGACGCCGCTGATGTGGCGGCGGGATGGGCAGCGGACGACGAGGGCGAACAGGCAGACACCATTGCCCAATTTGGACCGGTCACTGATGAGGTGGCACCGGTCCCTCACGCTGAGTCGGCGACAGAGGCAGATCCGTCAGCGGATGCTGCAGATGCGGCCGAAGCCGATGCGCCTGTCGATACCGAGTCGGGGGCGGAGACGGAATTGTCGGCGGACACTGGAGAAGCGACCGAGATCGACGCCCCTGCCGATGGCGACCTTCTGGCCACGGCACCGGATCAGGCGCCTGCGCGCGAGATCATTTTTGTCGACCCGGTGGCGGCCAGCCTGGGCGCCCACCTGCAGGACCGCGACGCCGAGATCATCTACCTCAGCGCCGATCGCGACGGGG
>JAABRN010000438.1 GCA_011390855.1 Hydrogenophaga sp.
TCGTCAGCCACGGCGTCGAAGGCCGGTTGATGCTGGGCAACAGCGTTCTTGACACCGCTTCCATGCAGGGGCATCACAGAGAAGCGCTGGAACTCATCGGGGCGGCGCTGTCTGAAGAGGGTGACATCCTGATCTACGGCTGCAACTTCACCGCAGGTGAGACTGGCATGACCGCGGCCACACTGCTGGCCGAGATCACCGGCGCCGACATTGCCGCTTCCGACGACACCACCGGCCACGTCGACCAGGACGGAAACTGGACCCTGGAGACATCGGTTGGAAGCATTGAAGCCGCAGCACTGTCGCCATCGGACTGGGTTGGTACGCTGGACCTCGTGATACAGAACGTGGGCGTGGTCGGGGACAACGCCCTGGCCAGCGCCATCATGGGCCCCGGGGTGACGGTCAATTCGGCCACCTATTCAGGCGGACCGGACCAGGCCGGCGTGTTCACCACCGGTGCCGGCATCAGTTTTGGTTCCAACATTCTGGAGTTCACCGAAGGCGCCATCTTCACCACGCACAGCAACACCACATCAGTTGCGGGGCCCAACAGCAGTGGTGGCCTGAGCTCGGATGCGCCTGGCATTGACAACGACCCGGACTTTGTTGCCCTAAGCCCGGGTTTTGGCT
>JAABRN010000439.1 GCA_011390855.1 Hydrogenophaga sp.
TGAAGGATGTGGTCGAGCAGCTCAAAAAAGACCCGGGCAGCGTGAAGTGGGGCGGTGGCTCGCGCGGTTCCACCGAGCACATTGCGGCGGCTCAAATCGCGCAGTCTGTGGGTGTGCCTGCTTCCAAGATCAACTACGTGCCGTTTCGGGGCGGTGGCGAAGCCACAGCAGCCATTTTGGGTGGCAACGTCACCGTGGGTGGCAGCGGCTACAGTGAATTTCAGCAGTACATCGAAACCGGCAAGATGCGTGCGATCGCGGTCACGTCGGGCCAGCGTGTGAAAGGCATTGATGTACCGACGCTGAAAGAGCAGGGCATTGCGGTAGAAATTGGCAACTGGCGTGGTGTGTACGGCGCGCCCGGCATTACCCCGGCGCAGCGCGACGCGCTGACCGCCATGGTGGTGAAGGCCACACAGACCAAGGCCTGGGCCGATTCGCTGGCCAAAAACGGCTGGACACCCGCTTTGCTGACTGGCAAGGCCTTCGATGAATTTGTTGACCGCGACTTCTCCTCGCTGCGCGCCACCATGGTGCGCGCCGGCATGGTGTAACGATCGCTCCGAGGCCGTATCGCGCCAACGGATGCGGCCTTTTTTCGGCTGCCCGCCTTCCCAGGCGTGCGGCCCCTCTTTTTTTGGGCCGTTTTATGGACGCCACTCCCTCCCCATCCCCAGCCGATACGCCCTCTGTTGAGCGCCAACGTGGGCAAATGCTCGTGGGTATAGGCGCGCTGTTGGTGGCCGGCGTGCTGGCCTATGGTGCGCTAGCCATACCCGCCGATGCCGGCTATGCCGGTGTGGGGCCGAACTTTTTGCCTTGGGTGGTCAGCGCGGCCATGGCGGTTTGCGGTGTGTTGCTGGTGTGGGAAGCCCGCACCGGTGGCCTGCGCCAAATGCCCGAACCCTCGGGCGCCGCCCGTGGCGACTGGCGTGCGCTGGCCTGGGTGTCTGCCGGCGTTTTGCTCAACGCCTCGCTCATCACCACCATTGGGTTCGTGCTCAGTTGTGCCTTGTGCTTTGTGTTGGCGGTTCGGGGTTTGCGCGCCAGCGAAGGCAAGCCCATTGGCCATGCGCGGCAGACCATGAAAGACGCCGTCACTGGCATGCTGATCGCGGCCCCAGTGTTCTGGCTCTTTACCAAGCTGCTTGCCGTAAACCTGCCGGGCCTGACCACCAGCGGCTGGCTGTGAGCTGAGCAGCGCCATACCCGCAACCACTCACCTGCTTTTGGCCGCCTGCAACCAGGCAACAAGGACAAGCCATGATGGATATTTTGAACCAGTTGCTGGGCGGCTTTGCCACCGCGGGCACCCCCATCAACCTGCTGTGGGCGCTGGCCGGGTGCGCCTTAGGGACCGCCATCGGTGTGCTGCCTGGCTTGGGCCCGGCGGTCACGGTGGCCATGTTGCTGCCCATCACCGGGCAGGTGGAAGCCACCGCGTCGATGATCTTCTTTGCGGGCATTTACTACGGGGCCATGTACGGCGGTTCCACCACCTCCATTTTGCTCAATACCCCCGGTGAAACCGGCACCATGGTGACCGCACTGGAGGGTTTCAAGATGGCCAAGAGCGGCCGTGCCGGTGCGGCGTTGGCATCGTCGGCCATCGGCTCGTTTGTGGCGGGCACCATCGCCACCATCTTGGTCACCCTGTTTGCGCCCATCCTGGCCCAGTTCGCCGTGAAGCTCGGGCCTCCCGAGTATTTTTGCCTGATGCTGCTGGCCTTCACCACGGTGAGCGCTGTGCTGGGCCAAAGTACCCTGCGCGGTTTGACCGCGCTGTTTTTTGGCTTGGCACTCGGGCTCGTGGGCATGGACCAGATCACCGCGCAGGTGCGCTACACCGGCGGTGTGCTCGAATTCATGGACGGCATTGAAGTGGTGCTGGTGGCTGTGGGCCTGTTTGCCGTGGCTGAGGCGCTGTACAACGCCTTGTACGAAGGCCGCAGCGAGCCCAGCATGAACAAGATGAACCGAGTGCACATGACGCGCAGCGAATGGCGGCGTTCGTGGCCCGCCTGGCTGCGCGGCACCGCCATTGGATTCCCGTTTGGCACCATACCGGCTGGCGGCTCCGAGATTCCTACTTTTTTGAGCTACGCCACCGAGCGCAAGCTGGCCAGCCCACAGCACCAGGCAGAGTTCGGCACCACGGGCGCCATTGAAGGCGTGGCCGGCCCCGAGGCGGCCAACAACTCAGCCGTCACCGCCACGCTGGTACCCCTGCTCACACTGGGCATACCCACGTCGGTCACGGCGGCCATTTTGCTGAGCGCTTTGCAAAACTACGGCATCAACGCCGGTCCCCAGTTGTTCGAAACATCCTCCGGCCTGGTGTGGGCCCTGATCGCTTCGCTCTACATTGGCAACGTCATGCTGCTGGTGTTGAACCTGCCCATGGTGGGCCTGTGGGTCAAGTTGCTCAAGATACCGCGCCCGCAGCTCTACGCAGGCATTCTCATTTTCGCCACCGTGGGGGTGTACGGCATGCGCCAGAGCGCCTTTGACCTGTTTCTCATGTACGGTCTGGGCCTGCTGGGTGTGGTGATGCGCCGATACGACTTTCCCACGGCGCCCGTCATCGTGGGCTTGATTTTGGGCCCCATGGCCGAGGCACAAATGCGCAACGCCTTGTCCATTGGCGAGGGGAGCTGGCTGGTTTTTGTGCAGCGCCCCATGTCGGCCACGCTGCTGGTGGCGGTGGCGCTGGTGCTGATCACGCCGCGGGTGCTGGCGTGGCACCGCAGGGCATAAAGAAAGCGCCCTGCGCAATGCCGCTTATACAGATCCGGCCCGTTTTTGTCTTCACCCCCTTCCCGCGAACGGGTGGGCCGGGGTGAGGGGCGCTCATACTTCACAGGACCTGATCCATAGGCGGAACTTGAGAGCGGCCATCAACGAAGGATGCGACTTGGTAAGCTCAGACATTCTTGAACTCTGTGCCACGTCATTCCCCCTTCCATGAACGCCGTAGAAATCGAACAGGCCATCACAGACCTGGCGGAGCAGCCCTTCGATGCCGCCGAGTTTCCCTACGCCTTTTTGGAAGCCTTCGGCAACAAGGAAACCACCCTCAAGCGCCTGCGCGCGGGCGCTTCCAACAAGTCCGACCTGGGCGGCGTGCTCCAGACCAACAACATCCATCTACTGAGCTGCGGCGCGGGTCAAGTCACCCAGGCACTGGCCGCCCTGAGAGCCAGCCCGGCCACCGCCAAGGCCAAAGCCCGGTTCATCCTCGCCACCGATGGCGCCGACTTCGAGGCCGAAGACCTGACCAGCGGCGAAACCGTCGCCTGCGCCTTCACAGATTTCCCCGACCACTTCGGCTTTTTCCTGCCGCTGGCCGGCATCAGCACCGTCCGGCAGATCAGCGAAAACGCCTTCGACATCCGGGCCACCAGCCGCCTGAACCGCCTCTACCTTCAACTCTTGAAAGACAACCCCGCCTGGGGCCAGGCCGACCGCCGCCACGACATGAACCACTTCATGGCGCGGCTCATCTTCTGCTTCTTCGCTGAAGACACCCATATCTTCCTCGGCAAAGGCTTCACCGAAACTGTGGAGCAAATGAGCGAGCGCGACGCCTCCAACACCCACGAAGTCATCGCCACCCTGTTTCGCGCCATGAACACCCGGCCCGAAGACCGGGCCAAGGCGAACACCCAAACCCAAGCCCCTACCCACATTCCCCGCTGGGCCGAAGACTTCCCTTACGTCAACGGCCAACTGTTCTCGGGCAACGCCGAGGTGCCCCGCTTCAGCCGCATCGCCCGTTCGTACCTGTTGCACGTGGGCGGGCTGGACTGGACCCGGATCAACCCCGACATCTTCGGCTCCATGATCCAGGCCGTGGCCGACGACGACGAGCGCGGCGAGCTGGGCATGCACTACACCAGCGTGCCCAACATCCTCAAGGTGTTGAACCCGCTGTTTCTGGACGACCTGCGCGCCAAGCTCGAAGAAGCGGGCGACAACCCGCGCACGCTCGCGAACCAGCGCAAGCGCATGGCGAAAATCAGGGTGTTCGACCCGGCCTGCGGATCGGGCAACTTCCTCGTCATCGCCTACAAGGAAATGCGGGCCATCGAAGCCGAGATCAACCGGCGGCGCGGCGAGCCAGACCGCGCCTCCGACATCCCGCTCACCAACTTTCGCGGCATCGAGCTGCGCGACTTTCCGGCAGAAATTGCCCGCCTGGCGCTGGTGATCACGGAATACCAGTGCGATGTGTTGTACCGAGGGCAGCGGCTGGCGCTGGCCGAGTTTTTGCCGCTGAGCCATGAGAACTGGATCACGTGTGGCAACGCGCTGCGGCTCGATTGGTTGGGCGTGTGCCCGCCCACCGGCACGGGTGTGAAGTTGCAGGCGGACGACTTGTTTCAGACGCCGCTCGATCAGGCCCAAATTGACTTCGAGAACGCGGGCGGGGAAACGTACATCTGCGGCAACCCGCCCTATTTGGGCAGCACCTGGCAAAGCGCCGAGCAAAAAGACGACCTGCGCGCCATTTTTGACCACCGCTGCAAAAGCTGGAAAAGCCTGGACTACGTGGCCGGCTGGTTCATGAAAGCCGCCGACTACGGCCAGCACACCCCGTGCATCGCCGCTTTTGTGTCCACCAACTCCATCTGCCAAGGGCAGCAAGTGGCCATTTTGTGGCCGCTCATTTTTGGTGGCGGCCACCACATTGCCTTTGCCCACACCAGCTTCAAGTGGACCAACCTGGCCAGCCACAACGCCGGCGTCACCGTGGCCATCGTCGCCATTGGCAACACCCCAGCCCCCACCCGCCCCCTGTTTGCCGTGGCCGACGACGGCGCCACCGTGGTCAGAGCGGTAGAGCACATCAACGCTTATCTGGTGCCCGGTGCCAACGTGGTGGTGGACAAAGCCATGAAGCCCTTGGGCGGGCAGTCTGACATGAGCTTTGGCAACAAGCCCGTGGACGGCGGCCACCTGCTGCTGACCCGCGATGAAGTGGATGCCCTGCAACTGAGCCCCGCACAACGCCAGCGCTTCATTCGCCGCATTTACGGCTCGGCAGAGTTCATCCGGGGGCTGGAGCGCTACTGCCTGTGGATTGAAGACGCGCACCTGGACGAAGCGCTGGGCATTCCCGCCGTGGCCCAACGTGTGCAAGGGGTGCGCGACATGCGCCTGAAAAGCACCGACAAAAGCGCAAGGGATATGGCAGCGCGGGCGCATCAAATGCGAGAGATGAACATTGGGCACACGCAGACCATAGCCATGCCCTGCGTTTCCTCGGAGGCTAGAGAATATTTGCCCGTTGGCTTGCTGGATGGTCATTCAACCGTCACCAACCTCGCCTTCGCCCTCTACGACGCCCCCCTCTGGAACATGGCCCTCATCGCCAGCCGCCTGCATCTGGTCTGGATCGCCACCGTCTGCGGCAAGCTGAAAACCGATTTCCGCTACTCCAACACCCTGGGCTGGAACACCTTCCCCGTCCCGACGCTCACCGAGAAAAACAAAGCCGACCTCACGCGCTGCGCCGAAGACATCCTGCTGACGCGGGAGCATCACTTCCCCGCAACCATAGCCGACCTCTACGATCCCGACACCATGCCCGCCGACCTGCGCGCCGCGCACGAGCGCAACGACGAAGTGCTGGAGCGCATCTACATCGGCCGCCGCTTCAAAAACGACACCGAGCGGCTGGAGAAGCTGTTTGACCTCTACACCAAGATGACGGGCGCCAGCAAAATGGCTTCACCGCAAGCGCCGAAATCGAAACCTCGACGAGCCACACAGGAGCAGGCGTCAAAAACCTGAGTGCACACCATGAGCAAAATCACGCACATGGCAGCGACTAATTTCACGTCGTTTGCCAGCCTTGACCAACCGTTTTCCCCAGGCATCAATGTGGTGATCGGGGCCAACGGCACCGGCAAAACGCATTTGCTGAAAACGCTGTATGCGGCCTGCGCCATCACCGCCGGCGAGGACCATGAAAAAAGTTTTGCGCTGAAGTTGCGCAACGTTTTCAATCCGTTCGAGGGGCGCATGGGTCGCTTGTCGCGCCGCCAGTCGGGCAGCGTCAAAACCAGGGTGATGGTGACCCGGCAAGATGGCGCCAAGCTCTCAGCAGAGTTTTCAAACCACACCGACAAGCCTGAAGATGTCAAGTTGACGGGCGAGGTGGGCTGGAAAAAAGACAAGCTCGTCAGCGCTTACATCCCGGTGAAGGAAATGCTGGCGCATGCACCGGGCTTTTTGGCCACCGCCGCCCGGCGTGAAATTGCGTTTGAAGAAGTGTATGTAGACATCATCAAACTGGCGTTTCTGCCGAAGTTATTGGGACCCATTGATGGCTCCCGCCAGCGCTTATTGGCGGCACTGCAAAAAGCGATTGATGGAAAGGTAGTAGCCAAAGGCGAACACTTTTTTTTAAAGAACAAGCAGGGCGACTTGGAGTTCACGCTGCTGGCCGAGGGCATGCGCAAGCTGGCGTTGGTCTGGTTGCTGATTCAAAACGGCACATTGCTCTCGGGCTCTGTTTTGTTTTGGGATGAGCCTGAGGCGAACCTGAACCCCGCCTTGATGGGCGAGGTGGTCGAAGTCATCCTTGAGTTGCAGCGGCTGGGTGTTCAGATTTTTCTAACGACCCACAATTACGTGCTGCTCAAGGAGTTTGATTTGCGCAAGCAAAGCGGCGACCAAATCCGGTATGTGTCTTTGTTCAGGGGGCCGTCTGGCGCGGTTTCTTCCAACTCGAGCGAAAGCTATCTGGGGGTTGACCCCAATGCGATTGCCAGTACGTTCAGTGATTTGTATGACCGGGAGCTCAAGCGCAGCCTTGGGGGGCTCAAGGCATGAACCCACTGGTTGAAAACGACCTGCAAATTACCTTGCCATTGAACGCGGTGGGTCGAAAGTTTGACGATGGCGTTACCCATGGTTTGAGCCATTGCATGAAGGCGGTGGACTTTGTCGTCGAGTTGAAAGACCGCACCCTTTTTGTGGAAATCAAAGACCCAGACCAACCGGGTGCATTGGACGAAAGACGTGAGGCTTTCATCAAGCGGTTTCTGAGCGGCCACATTGACGAGGTCTTGAAGACCAAGTACCGAGATTCCTGGCTTTACGAATGGGCACAGGGCCGGGCCGATAAGCCTGTGACTTATTTGGTCTTGATGGGCGCGAGCACGCTGTCTGATGCCGAGTTGCTCGCCCGCACCGACGCCCTCAAGCGGCTGCTCCCGGTTTCAGGCCCGAACGGGCAGCCATGGAGCAAGCCGTTTGTGGCGGGCTGTGCGGTGATGAACCTTGCTGCCTGGAACAAGGCGCTGCCGCAGTTCAAGGCCAGCCGGGTAGGGGCATCTGCCGCCACAGCCTGAAGCCCAAAACAGACCATATTGGATACAAGCCCCATGACCCCATCACCCGCGCAGAACAACTCGACCAAAGCGTACAACGTGCCCTCGGTCTCCGTCACCTACGCCCGCAACGGCGCATCGACCAAGGCCAACTCGCTCGGCATGCGCCCGATGCAGGAGCGCGTGTACGAG
>JAABRN010000440.1 GCA_011390855.1 Hydrogenophaga sp.
CGATGAGGTGAGCAATAAACTGAACTTGCTTCAGAGCTTGTTTGAGCAAGCGCACTAGCATGGCGAAACGGCCGGCGACAGTACCGGCGAAGAGGCGGAATCCTGATGATGACGATGATCGAAAAAAAATCCATTCCCTCCGTCTCCGTCAATTACGCCCGCAACGGCGCATCGACCAAGGCCAACGCCCTGGGCATGCGCCCAATGCAGGAGCGCGTGTACGAGAGGCGTGGCGAACAGTTCCTGTTGATCAAGTCGCCGCCGGCTTCGGGCAAGAGCCGGGCGCTGATGTTTGTGGCGCTGGACAAGCTGGCGAACCAGGGCTTGAAGCAGGCCATCATCGTCGTGCCCGAGCGGTCGATTGGCGCGAGTTTCAACGACGAACCGCTGTCGAAACACGGTTTCTGGGCCGACTGGCACGTCGAACCCCGGTGGAACCTCTGCAACGCGCCGGGCAACGACAACGGCGGCAAGGTCAAGTCGCTGGGCGTGTTTCTTGAAAGTCAGGACCGGGCCTTGGTCTGCACGCACGCCACCTTCCGCTTTGCGGTGGATGCCTTTGGGGTGGAGGCGTTTGACGACCGCCTGATCGCGGTGGACGAGTTTCACCACGTCTCCAGCAACCCCGACAACAAGCTGGGCGCCCACCTTGGGCAGTTCATCGCACGGGGGCGCACGCACATCGTCGCCATGACGGGTTCGTACTTCCGCGGCGACGCCGAGGCGGTGCTCTCGCCGACCGACGAAGCCCGGTTCGACACCGTCACCTACACCTATTACGAACAGCTCAACGGCTACGAACACCTGAAGCGGCTCGACATCGGCTATTTCTTCTACAGCGGGCCGTACGTTGACGACATCCTGAAGGTGCTCGACCCGGCGGAGAAAACCATCATCCACATTCCCAACGTCAATTCGCGCGAGAGCACGAAGGACAAGATCAAGGAGGTGGACCACATCATCCAGGCGCTGGGCGAGTGGCAGGGGGCCGATGCGGCGACCGGCTTCCAGTTGGTCAAGCTGCCGGACGGCCGGATTTTGCGCATCGCCGATCTGGTCGATGACGATGCGGGCAAGCGCGAGCGCGTGTCTGCCGCGCTGAAGGACCCGGCGCAGAAGAACAACCGCGATCACGTGGACATCATCATCGCCCTGGGCATGGCCAAAGAGGGTTTCGACTGGATCTGGTGCGAGCACGCGCTGACGGTGGGCTACCGCGCCAGCCTGACCGAGATCGTTCAGATCATCGGGCGGGCCACCCGCGACGCGCCGGGTAAGACGCGCGCGCGCTTCACCAACCTGATCGCCGAGCCGGACGCGACCGAGCAGATCGTTGCGGAGGCCGTCAACGACACCTTGAAGGCCATTGCCGCGAGCTTGCTGATGGAGCAGGTGTTGGCGCCGCGCTTCGAGTTCAAGCCCAAGAACCCCGACAGCGGCCCGGCGCCCGGTTTTGACTACGGCGAGCGCGGTTACAACCCGGACAAGTGCAACGTCGGGTTCAACGGGCTGAGCGGCCAGTTCCAGATTGAAATCAAGGGGCTGGTCGAGCCCAAGAGCCAGGAGGCCGCGCGCATTTGCGTGGAAGACTTGAACGAGGTCATCGCGGCCTTTGTGCAGGACAAGCCCGCCATCGAGCGCGGGCTGTTCGACGAGGAACTGGTGCCCGAGGAACTGACCCAGGTTCGGATGGGCAAGATCATCAAGGACAAGTACCCGGAACTGGACGCCGAGGATCAGGAAGCGGTGCGCCAGCACGCCATTGCCGCCCTCAATTTGACTCAGCAGGCCAAGCAACTGGTGGCCGGTTTCGGAGACACGGGCACCGACGACCCGTCGCCCAACACCGCGCTGATCGACGGCATTCGCCGCTTTGCGATGGACGTCAAAGAGCTGGACATTGACCTGATTGACCGGATCAATCCCTTCGGTGAGGCCTATGCCATCCTGGCCAAGAGCATGAGCGAAGAGAGCTTGAAGCAGGTCGCGGCGGCGATTTCGGGCAAGCGAACCTCCATCACGCCCGAAGAGGCTTATGTGATCGCCCAACGGGCCGCGCAATTCAAACGG
>JAABRN010000451.1 GCA_011390855.1 Hydrogenophaga sp.
GGCGGGCATCACACAGCCAGATGGTCGGCGACTGTCCGTCGGCAAACAACCGTGAGCTCCCATCGAGCCGGGCCTCGGGGTCGAGCACCACGCGCACCGCGTTCGGGCCCGGCACCCGGCGGGTGGTGAGTTGTGGGTTGTCGATGGCCACGGTACCGGCACCCACCAGTACCGCATCACAAAGTGCGCGAAGGCGGTGCAGGTGCACCAGGCTGTGTGGCCCGGTCACGTAGTAGGAGTCGCCGGTTTCGGTCGCTACGAATCCGTCCAGGCTTTGGCCGAGTTGCGCCACCAGCCAGGAAGGTGCATCGGCCAGCTCCCTGTGGTTCTGGCGCGCGTCAAGCAAAGGCTTGTAGAGCGCAAACAAGTTGGCGCTGCGTTCGCTACATGGCCCGTTCACCGTCCACCCCCGCTGCCGACTGTGCGTCAGACGCTTTTGCCGCTGCGGTGCATAGGTGTCGTCCTGGCGCACTTTCAGCATTTGTATCCACAGATCGGGCCAGTCCGCTGGGAGGTCGCCAGGCGCCAGGGCGGCAGGATCTGCGGGAGGGGTAAGTTGCAAGGGTTTGACCATGCGCGGCATCTTCGCATCCCACCCCAAAAAAACTCAGAGACCCAAACGAGTCAAGGGCCTTTGGGGTCATGGAGTGCGGCAATTCTTGTGCAGTGAAGACTGAACACGCCCCGTGTTCAGGAACTCAATCCCAGGTGGGCTGGTAGTACAAGTCGTCTTCGACGCCGTTGGAAACGCCCTCTGCGCCAGAAGGCGCCGCACCGCCCAGCAGCAGCCAGGCCAAAGCCACCACCACGGGCAGCGCAGCCAGCAGGGTCGCGAGCAACGGCGCCCACTGGGGGTGACGCGCTGCCCATGATGAGCGGGCCACCAGAGCGGGCGCCACGAAAGCCAGCGCCAAAATGGACACGCGCCCGGATGCAGATGGGCCAGATAGCGCCAGTGCATACGCGATGACAAGCCATGACAGGCCCAGTGGAAGGAGCGCAGCAGGGGCAATCACCCATCTTGACGCGGGTCTCAGCCAGGCCCACAGACCGGGAACGGCCGTGACCACGCCGAGCATCATGGCCAGTTGCGCCAACAAAAGCGATCCATCACTCGCTGCAGTGGCGGCCAATCCGAGGGACGCCACCGTGAGCGCAGCCGCCGAAGTCACACCGCCTGCTGCCATGCCGACCGCCGTATCGCCGCTCGCTTGATGGGTCAGGTTTGCAGCATTTTTCGATTTTGCGATCAGCAGCAATGCAAGCACGGCTGCTCCTGCGAGTGCGCCGAGCATGGCATGCGTCCACTGCGCGGAACTCCCTGTCAACCACGCACACGCCAGGGCCCACAGTGCCGAGCCCATTGCCCACAGCATCCAGCGGCTGGGTCGTGCGGCGTCGATCAGGATCCAGGTGAAAGCCAGGGCCGTGGCGCCCAGCACGACCCATGGCAGCTTCTGCGTCCGTGCAGTGGCTGGCCAGTCAAAGCCCGGTAGCAAAAAATAGCTCAGCAACAGGGCAATGGCTGCGCTCATTGCCCACCACCGCCCGCCTGAGAGCGTTCCGCTTTTGATGAGGAGCGAGGTCAGCACCAAGGTCAACAGCAGGGGCAGAACAAGGCTCTGAAATGCTGGGTGGTGGATAAATGACATGGTCGGTGTGGCGTTGGGTATCGGTCAAACGGCCGATCATCATCGCATTCGTGAACCCTGGAGCGGAGATAGTGGCTACTGGGGGGCGGGCATTTCCGGAGATGGTCCGTGTAGTCGTTTTTGCTTCAACACTGATTGGTGATCTTTTGGTCATTGTCCTGTCGTTCGGTCGGTCAGATCGCTGCGCCACCGTGAAACAACACCCGATATGGCCCCTGCGACCAGCGAAGGTGGCGCACGCTTGGTGCTACTGTCCCCTCAAGGTGCAGATCGGCCGACGGAGCTGGCGGTCAACGTTGAACGGGTGCCCCAGGGTCTGACGGCGCGCTGAGGCCGCGGCCTGCTGAGGCAATTGGCACTTGCCCGCCGCGAACTTGCGGGCATGATGGCGGGATGTACATGCCACCCCAATTTGCATCCAAGGACGCTGCCATCGCCAGGGAAGTGATGCGTTCGCACCCGCTTGCCAGCCTGATATCTGTGGATGAGGACGGCCTGCCCTTTGTCACGCAACTGCCATTGCACCTGGAAGAGGAGGGTGAATCAATGTTGCTGCTGGGCCATGTGGCCCGCCCGAACCCGCATGGCCGTTACCTGCGCGAGAGGCCCAAGGCGAAGGTCAGCTTTCTTGGTCCCCATGCCTATATGTCGCCTCGTGTGTACCCCGATCTGGCCCGGGTGCCGACCTGGAACTACCTGGCGGTACACGCCACCGTGGAGGCGAAGGTGATTGAGGGTTTTGACGACAAGGACAAGCTGCTCAAGCACCTCATCCACGACCACGATCCTGCCTATGCCGACCAATGGCGCGCGCTGGGCGAGGACTACCAGCACAAGATGATGCAAGGCATCACCGCCTTCGAGCTGCGCGTGGTTGATCTGCAATGCAAGGTCAAACTCAACCAGCACCGGCCCGAATCGCATGCGGCCATGCTGCGTACCTACGAGCGCGGCAGTGAAAACGAACAGGCTTTGGCCCGCTGGATGGGGCTTTTAGGGCTTGGTTAGTGCCCTGTTCCGGCATGGCAAGCCAGCAATACGACCACCTGAGATTTTCACGCGTGCTCACCTAAACTCACTGCCATGAACGTTGCCCCCATCACGCCTGATCCAGCGCATCTCTGCAATGACGACGCGCTGATGAAGCTGGCCCTCGTGCAGGCACATCTGGCCGCTGAGATGGGTGAGGTTCCGGTGGGTGCTGTGCTGGTCCGTCGCCATGCCGATGGATCCGCGAGCGTGCTGGCAGCAGCGCACAACAGCCCGGTGACCACGCACGACCCAACCGCCCATGCCGAGATTCGCGTGCTGCGTGAAGCTGCGCAATTGCAGTCCAACTACCGGCTCGAAGGATGCGAGCTGTTCGTGACCCTGGAACCGTGTGCCATGTGCGCCCAGGCGGCCCTTCACGCCCGGCTGGACCGGGTGGTGTACGGCGCCCTGGAGCCCAAGACCGGTGCAGCGGGTTCGGTGGTCGACTTGTTTGCATCGCCCCAGCTGAACCACCAGACCCGGGTCACAGGTGGTGTGTTGGCGGATGAAAGTGCGGCGTTGCTGCAGCGCTTCTTCCAGAGCCGCAGGGTACAAGCCCGGGAGCAAGCCCATCCCTTGCGTGACGATGCGGTTCGCACACCGGACGCGCGGTTTGAACACCTGGCTGGCTACCCCTGGCAACCGCATTACGTGAGTGACCTGCCGTCCCTCAATGGATGGCGCATGCACTATCTCGATGAAGGGCCCCGAGATGCGCCCATCACCTGGCTATGCCTGCACGGCAACCCCGCGTGGAGCTACCTGTACCGCAAGATGATCCCGGTTTTTCTCGAAACCGGTGATCGTGTCGTTGCGCCCGACTTGGTTGGATTCGGTCGGAGCGACAAGCCCAAAAAAGAAGGGGCGCATTCGTTCACCTGGCATCGCCAGGTGCTTCTGGACTGGGTCGAGCGACTGGATCTGCGGAATGTCGTGCTGGTGGTGCAGGACTGGGGGGGGCTTCTCGGCCTGACCTTGCCCATGGCATCCCCTGAGCGATATCAGGGCTTGCTGGTCATGAACACCACGCTGGGTACAGGTGAACAGCCACTCAGCGCCGGCTTTCTGGCCTGGCGGGACATGTGCAGAAAGCAACCGGATTTCAGCGTGAGTCGCCTGTTCGCGCGCGGCAACCCGCGCATGTCTCCCGACGAATGTGCAGCCTACGATGCTCCCTTTCCTGACCGGGGACACCGTGCGGCCCTTCGGGCTTTTCCTGCGATGGTGCCCGAACACGTGGACGACGATGGCGCAGACACATCACGCCATGCACGCGATTTCTGGCAGCTCCAGTGGCAAGGTCGCAGCATGATGGCCATCGGCCAGCTTGACCCTGTTCTGGGAGAGCCTGTCATGCGCCAGCTGCAACAGGTGATCAGGGGATGCCCGGAGCCCATGCTGCTTTCAGACACTGGCCATTTTGTGCCGGAAGAGGGCGAGCGAATCGCCACAGAAGCCTGCCGGTTTTTTGGGCGATGATGAAGCCACCTACCGTTCTGACAAAGACACCGCTTTCATGAGCCATATCTACATCTATTCCCCTTCCAGTGCTGTTCGCGACAAAGCAGCTTTTAGGCGGGGTGTTGCCCGCCTCAAGCGCCTGGGGCATGAAGTGGAAATCGACGAGTCGGCTCTTTCGTCGCACATGCGGTTTGCGGGTGACGATGCCACCCGGCTGGCCGCCATCGGTCGGGCATCGGCCAGTGGCGCACAGGTCGCGCTCATTTCTCGCGGTGGCTACGGCCTTACCCGCATTCTTCCGGAACTGCCCTTCAAGGCCATCGCCAAGGCAGTCGAAGGCGGCACACATTTCGTGGGCTTGAGCGACTTCACGGCCTTCCAGTGCGCGGTCTTGGCCAAAACCCAGACAAGCACATGGGCAGGCCCGGCTCTGGGAGAAGACTTCGGCATCGAAGGCGTCCCAGACGACATCATGGAAGCATGTTTTGACGACCTCGTTTGCGGGCAAGGCGAAGGCACAGGCTGGCGATTGCCCAAGTCAGACGTGGTGGCGATGGATTCAGCCTCTGAATCAGGAAAAGAGGGCGAGCCTTCCCTGCATGTTCGCAATGCCATGCTCTGGGGCGGCAACCTCACGGTATTGTGTTCACTGGTTGGTACGCCATGGCTGCCGCGCGTGAAGGGTGGGGTGCTGTTCCTTGAAGACGTGAACGAACACCCATACCGCATCGAACGCCAGCTGACCCAGCTGCTTCATGCGGGCATTCTGGGTGAACAAAAGGCGGTGTTGCTGGGTTCCTTCAACCGCTTCAAACCCAGCCCGCATGACAAAGGGTTCAAGCTTCAGACCGTGGTCGACTGGTTGCGAAGCCGACTGCGCACGCCGGTGATGACCGGGTTGCCGTATGGGCATGTGCCAACGAAGGTGCTGCTGCCCGTGGGGCGCAAGGTGGAACTGCTGGTACAGGACCGTGAGGTGTTGGTTTTCTGGGGGTGACCGACTGTCGAACGGCTCGTGAAGCGCTCAGCGGCGCAGTTTGCCAGAGTCCATGAGACTTCGAGGTAACAGCCCCCGGAAAGAGGGCGACAGTTCTTGCACGATGTCGACCGCTTTGGCCTCGCCGTGTATGCGGCTGAGGACGGCCACCATCTCAGAACGTGCGAACCACAGGGCATTGGCGTCTGCCATGTACTGCAGACGGCGGGACAGCTGGGGATTGATCTGTGCGCCTTCTTCGCCAAGTGCAGCCAGCATGGCCTTGCGCACGGGCTCCAGCGCTTCCGGCGAGTCGCGTCGAACCTCGGTGCCCAGGAACGCAGAAATGCTGTGCCGCAGTCCAGGTTTAAACCAACGCATGTTTGAACTCCTCAACGAAGACCCGCAGACAGTGAGCCTGTGTACTTGTGTTACGGAAGATACTCTCTTCATACGCCTTTGTGCAATCTCCATTCAGACAGTGAAACCAAAAAAACAACAAACGAATCATGCGTTTAGCCCATGTGTCTCGGTTTCGTCTTAGGATTTGTAAGAATTTTTTAACCAGACCGTGCGGGGTGCACAGTCAAAGCAGGCGGTTGGTATTGCATTTTCGAAGTGATCTGGCCAGCTTTGTAAGCCCTTGTAAGACAAGCCTGCGACCGATGGTTGCGCTGGTGTCCGCGGCCACTTCGAAGAAAACCCATCGAGTCTTGGTCTGCATGAGCACACAGCTGTTTTTTTCAGTGTGATTTAATTCACACAAAAATTTCTCCCATGGCAGAACTGACCATTGCATTTGTTGACTTGACCGGTAGCGTATCGGTGTTTGAAACGCTGGGAAACGAACGCGCCACCCAGGCCGTGACCAAGCTTACGCAATGGATAGGCTCGGTAGGCATCGACAATGGCGGCAAGGTAGTGAAGATGCTGGGCGACGGCGTGTTGCTCTCGTTTTCCAACAACCGGATGGCGGTCGAGACCATGACCCAGATTCAGCAGGAGCACGCCCTGCGCGTGGCGCAATGGCCCAATCGGCTCAAGCTCCTGATGCAGGTGGGCATGGCGCGTGGACAGGTCGTTCAGGTGGACGGCGATTGTTTTGGTGACGCAGTCAATGTGGCATCCCGATTGAGCGATCTTGCGGGGCCCGAACAGATCCTGGCCACCGACACCGTGATTCGGAAACTGGGTGCTCGCCACGGTGTGAGAAGCCGCAGTCTGGGCCCGATGCGCATCAAGGGCAGGGCGGAGCCGTGCGAAGTCTTTCGTATCGAATGGCAGTCGGAAATGCTTTCCGAGTTCCTTACGCTGCCTGCGGATCTGCTTGCCCTGAACACGTCCAGGGAATCGATCTATGGCGGTATCGAGCTGGGTTGGCTCGATACCAGTCGGTCTTTCAGCCTGACCGATCTGCCGGTGAAAATCGGTCGTGTGCCTGAAGCGGACTTTGTGGTCAATGATCCGAGGGTCTCAAGGCTGCACGCGAGCATCGACATCCGCTCCGGCAACTATGTGCTCGAAGACATCAGCAGCTACGGGACCTGGGTCCGATTTGCCGGAGCCGACAACCCCATTTCGCTCCGCCGCCAGGAATGCTTGCTGCACAGCGATGGAGAAATTGCACTGGGCGCCCCGTTCACCGATTTCAGCGGGCCGAACGTGACCTTCAAGCTGGTTGACGGGCAGATGATCCTGGGTCGAGGTGTGCGCTCTTGAGTGCAGGCGGCTGATGAATCAGGCGACCGTGCTGGAGCCGCCGTTTTGCAGGCCGTTGACAGATGTGTCACGCAGCTGGCTGAGCGCCAACTGCATCTGACCCGCCAGCTGGGCAATGAACTGATCAACTTCGCTGCTGCTGATCTGGCCATCACTGTTGCCGTCGAGGCCGGCCATGAGCGCCTTCAAAGGATCGCTCACTGGTGCGGTGGCAGTCTGGGTGGCCGCCGCTGGTGATCCTGTCGTTGGAGCGTACTGTGCGGTGGTGACGCTGGTGATGGTGGTGGTGGTGACCGTGGAGGCGGCGTCTGCGAGCTCTCCAGTGGTACCCACCGAGCCAGCCTGACCTGCAAATTCTGCTCGCGAAAGAATGCCATCGCCATCGACATCAAGCGCGTCAAACGCCGAAGTCGGCTTGGTATCGCCACCGCGTGCAGCCAGGAAATCCTGTGTGTTCTCGGGCGCGGAGAATGCGGCGCGAATCATCTGTCCCAGCTCGCCGGCCGACAGTTCACCGTCACCGTCACCATCAAGACCTGCGAACATTTCGCTGTGGTCTTCCCCCATGTCAACGCCCAGTTTGGTGGTGAGCTGCTCCATGGCTGCCTGAAATTCGCTTTGTCCGACCGTACCGCTTCCATCGGTATCGATCTTCTTCAGCATCTTGTCTTGCAGATAGGTCGTCAGGGTGGACCCGAGCGACGCCAGGGCAGGGGACCACTGGCTGGCGGTTTTGGAGCCGATACCTTCGACGTTGCTCATGGCAGATCCTTTCAAATGGGGAACAACAAGCCCTTGTGGGCAGCCCATATGGTCTGACATTCAACAAAGCGGAAGCGGCACAACAACCGTGAAAGCAACCCCCTTTTTTCCGCATTCGGTTTGCAGGAATGCGATTACTTGAGGTTGCCCGAGAGGAATCGTGCGAGCCGCTCGCTTTTCGGACGCGCCAACACCTCAGCAGGCACACCCTGTTCTTCGATGCACCCTTTGTGCAGAAAGATCAGGTGGCTGGAGACCTCGCGCGCAAAACCCATTTCGTGGGTGACTACCAACATGGTGCGGCCTTCCTCGGCGAGCAGCTTCATCACCCGCAGCACCTCGCCCACCAATTCCGGATCCAGTGCACTGGTGGGTTCGTCGAACAGCATCACCGCCGGTTCTACCGCCAGTGCACGGGCGATCGCCACACGCTGCTGCTGCCCGCCGCTCAGGTGTGCCGGATAGCGGTCTTCGACCTCCCGCAGACCCACGCGTTCCAGATACCCTCGTGCGGCGGTCACTGCCTGGTCGCGCGGTACCCCCAGCACGTTCACCGGTGCCTCGATGATGTTCTGCAGCACGGTCATGTGTGCCCACAGATTGAAATGCTGGAACACCATG
Organism: Hydrogenophaga sp.; assembly: GCA_011390855.1. Taxonomy (GTDB): domain Bacteria; phylum Pseudomonadota; class Gammaproteobacteria; order Burkholderiales; family Burkholderiaceae_C; genus Hydrogenophaga. The sequence continues at coordinate 8,224 of JAABRN010000451.1, forward strand.
GCCAGCTTGGTGCGCAAGCGCTGGAGCTGGGCCGCTTGCACCGCCTGCAACTCGCCATTTCGGTCGGCCTTGAGTTGAAGCTCTTCGCCAGACAACACGATTCGCCCTTGGTTGGGCTTCTCGAGCAGGTTGATGCAGCGCAAGAGCGTGCTCTTGCCCGATCCCGAGCTGCCAATCAGGCTGATGACATCTCCTGCGTTGGCCTGCAATGACACGCCTTTGAGCACTTCATTGCTTCCAAAGCGTTTGTGGATACCTTCCACCTTCAACAAACAGGCTGAGGGGGTGCTGACAGCTTCGTTGGTGGAGTTCATGGTCTTCTTGTTTCGTCTTGAAAAAGCTTGCCCATCAGGCCCCGAGCAGATCACCTGTTCGAAACGGGCGCTCGCCAGCGATCTTGCCAATCTCGCCGCCAGCCATCACGTAGCGCTCCCTGATCACGGCATACAGAACCCCGGCCACTGCGGCCTTGACTTCATGCACGCAGGCATCGACTGCCGTTGTCGGGTCGATCACTTCGGCAATCACCTCTCCCTCCACAACCGATTGACCCGGTTTGACAAGATAGACGAGCACGCCAGGCCTCGATGAGCGCAGCGTTTGCGAACCCGCCAGGGGCGTGGCCCTGCAGGCAAGTGGGGGCAATGCTGGTGCTGTTTGCTCAGCAGGCAGAAGAACCGCTGCGTGTTCCAGAAAGGCCATGATGGCCCGCGCATCCTTCAACGCAAGCGGGTGTGACACATCGCCTTCACCGCGCAGTTCCACTGTGGTGCTGGCGCAAGCTTGCGGCAATGGAATGTCCAGGCCCGCGGCCTTCAGGCGCTCATCAAGTTGCCACCAGACGCCTGAAAGCCGTTCATCAAATGGGCCACCACCAGAGTCCTTGGCCAGCAGTACGGCTCTGCAGTCCAGCAGGCGTGCCAATGGTTCAAGCACCGGCCAGCAGGTGTCTTCGCAATACATGTGCAGGACCGACTCGCAGTCGCAATGCAGATCCAGAACCACATCGGCGTCATGAGAGAGCAACATCAAATGGCGGCGCAGGCTTTCCAGCTCGGTGGCGGGCTGCCATTGTTCGAGCCACGCACCCATGGCCGACCGCACCTCAGCAACGTTGGCGTCCGCATCGGAACCCACCCGCGTCTTCAGCGCCGGCCAGACAGCCTCGGTCAAGTCGGGGTAGTGCCTGTTGAAGTTCTCGGAGGTGCCGAATTCGAACCGCCCCTGGGCGTGGTGATCCATCCGCTGGGCCAAGCCGATGGGGTTGGCTGCTGGCACCAGCACCACCTGACC
>JAABRN010000441.1 GCA_011390855.1 Hydrogenophaga sp.
GTCAGGGCATTGACCACCACCCTGAGGCGGGCGGTGCCGGTCAGATCGTCGTTCCACTGCGCGGGTTCGTTCCCGTACATGTGTTGCAAAAAATCGGTCCAGTCCGGGCTGCGCAACACGGCTTCCAGCTCGCCCGCCAGTTGCAGGGTCTGCGTCACATCCCATTGCGGTAGCACGCCAGCATGCACCATCAGCCAGCCATGTTCGTACAGGGCCATGGGGCGGGCGCGCAACCAGTCCAGCAGTGCACCGCGGTCGGGTGCGTTCAGGACGTCATCCACGGTGTCGCTGCGGTGTGGCTTGCGCACGCCCTTGGCGGTGGCGAGCAGGTGCAGGTCGTGGTTGCCCAGCAGGCAATGCGCGGAACCTTCCAGCGCCATCAGCCGCCGGAGCACCGCCAGTGACAGAGGTCCCCGGTTGACCAGGTCGCCGAGCAGGTACAGCGTGTCCCTGCTGGGCGAGAACCCGATTTTTTCCAGTAGTTGCCCCAAGGCTTCGTCGCAGCCCTGCACGTCGCCGATCATGTAAAGTGCCATCCACAAATTATGGACATATTGCTGATTGCCTTTCTGACGTTTCTCAGCGGTGTCTTTTCCATGACCGAGATCGCTGTGGTGTCCAGCCGCCGCGTCCGGATCGAAACGCTGGCGGCCAGCGGAGACAAGGGGGCAGTGGCCGTGATGCGGCTGCAGGACAACCCCACCCAGTTCTTCTCCACCATCCAGATGGGCAACACCACGATTGCGCTCCTCAACGGCATCGTGGGGGAAGGCGCTTTCGGCTCCGGCCTGAGTCTCACCTTTGAGCGTTGGGGCCTGTCGACAGGGGTCGCCAGTGCCCTGGGCACCGCTGTGGTGGTGATCGTCGTGACCTACATCACCATCGTGTTCGGTGAACTGGTGTCCAAGCGCATCGGCCAGAGCGCGCCCGAGCAGATTGCCCGGTGGATGGCGCGCCCGGTGCTGTTTCTGGCCACAGCAGCCAGGCCGTTTGTGGCCTTGCTGGCCTTGTCGACCAACCTGGTGTTGCGCTTGCTGCGCATTCCATCCGAGACCCCCAAGGACGTGACCGAGGCCGAACTTCAGGCCCACCTGGAGCACGGTGTGGACGCCGGCATCATCGAGGAACACGAGCACCAGATGGTGCGCAACGTATTTCTCCTGGACGACCGGCAGCTCACTTCCATCATGGTGCCGCATTCGGAAATTGAATGGCTCGATGCGCAGGACACCATCGACATCGCTGTACAGAAAGCCTGGACCACCGGGCATTCCTGGTATCCGGTATGCCGTGGCGACCTGGAAGATGTGGTGGGCGTGATCCATCTGCCGCATTTGTTGTCGCTGCAGGCCGATGGTGTGAACGGCTCGATTCGCGAGCATGTGCAGCCCGCTGTTTTCGTGCCGGAGACCCTCAGCGGCATGGAACTGCTGGAACAGTTCCGCGAACGTGCCACGCGCATGGTGTTCGTGGTGGACGAGTACGGCGTGGTGCAGGGCCTGCTCACGCCGCTGGACATGCTGGAAGCCATCACCGGCGAGCTCTCGCCACACGCTTCAGTGGATGCTTGGGCCACCCAGCGCGAGGACGGTGCCTGGATGGTCGACGGCGCCATGCCAGTGCCCGAACTCAAGTCCCGGTTGGCCATCGATGACCTGCCTGATGAAGACAAGGGCCGCTACAACACGGTGGCAGGCCTGATGCAGACGGTGGCCGGTGATCTGCTCCATCTGCATCAGCAGGTTGACTGCGCAGGGTGGCGCTTTGAGGTGCTGGTGCTGGACGGCCGTCGCATTGACCAGGTGCTGATCACCCCGCTTGATCCGGCCCTCGACCAGGCCGGGACGGGTGAAGTCGCATGACCACTGCGGGGCCCGGCCTCAGGGCCGGTGCTGGTACAGCCAGTCCTTGAAGGCCAGTGCGGCCGGTGACAGCCGTTTGCCACGCGGATAGACCACGTGCCAGCGGCGGATCAGCGGAAAGCCCTGGACATCCAGCTGCACCAGTTCGCCCAGCGCCAGTTCGGCCACCACGGTGGTCGCCGACAGCACCGCCAGACCAAGGCCGCCGGCCACGGTCTGTTTGATGGCCTCGTTGCTGCCCACTTCGAGCCGGTTCTTGAGTACCACGCCCTGGCCCCCAAAGAACTTCTCGGCGGTCAGTCGCGTGCCGGAGCCGGGTTCACGAAAGATGAATGGCTGGTTCATGAGCTTGCGCGGTGAAACCCGTTTCTGGCCCACCAGCGGGTGGTCGGGCGGCGCCACCAGCACCAGGGGGTTATCGGCAAAGTCTTCGCAGACCACGTCCATCTGCTCGGGCGGCTGGCCCATGATGTAGAGGTCGTCCTGGTTACTGGCCAGACGCTGCAGCAGGTTCTCCCGGTTGCCCACAACCATGGCCACGTCGATGCCAGGGTGTGCCGCACAGAAGCCGCCCAGCAGCTTGGGCACCGTGTATTTCACGGTGGTCAGGATGGCCAGCTTGAGGCTGCCGCGCTCCACGCCCTGCAGTGCCGCCAGGTCTTGCGAAAGCTGCTCCAGCCGAGCCTCGATGTCCTGGCAGGCCTCGGCCAGGGTGCGCCCGGCGGCTGTCA
>JAABRN010000442.1 GCA_011390855.1 Hydrogenophaga sp.
CTGGGCGGTCTGACCGAAGCCACCGAAACCCTGCTGGCCTTCGCTGCCATGTGCCTGTGGCCCCAGCACTTTGCGGCCATCGCCTACGGCTTTGCGGTGCTGTGCGGCATCACAACCGCCTTGCGTATCGGCTGGGGCTGGCAACGCTTCCGGTGAGGCGCGTTCGCATGACCTCCCCGCCATCTGCTGCACCGCGCGCCGCCACCGGCTGGCTGCGCGGCTTTTCGCTTCTGCTGGTGCTGGCCCTGGTGGCTTACCTTGTGTTGGCGAAACCGGTCGCCATGGGCGATCTGGTGCAGCAGATTCGGCAGCTGCCAATCATGCTCTGGGCCCAGCTGATCGGCCTCACGCTGGTGAGCTATGCCGCGCGGTTCGCGCGCTGGCATATCCTCCTCAGCGCGCTTGGGCACCGTGTGCCGCTGGGCCGTCAGCTGCACATTTATCTGGCCGGCTTTGCCATGGCGGTCACACCTGGCAAGACCGGCGAAACGGTGCGTTCGCTCTACCTGAAGCCATTGGGTGTGGGCTATGGGCACAGCGTGGCCGCCTTTCTGTCTGAGCGATTGCTGGACCTGCTCATCGTGGGACTGCTGGCCACGCTGGCCATCGGCTGGCTGCCCGATCACCGCTCCGGCGCGTGGCTGGCGGTGGCGGGTTGTGTGGCGTTGGTGTGGCTGTTTCGCACGCACGGTCTCGAGTGGCTGACGCGGCGCCTGAGCGCGGGCACACTGGGCCGCCACACCGCCGATGGCCTGGCCGCCGTGTCGCACCTGCTGTCCGGTCGGCGACTGGGCCTGGCCCTGCCGCTGAGCGCCATGGCATGGACCGCGCAAGGCATGGCAATGTTTACCGTGCTGGCGACGCTGGGGCACGACATCGCTGCTGCCGACGCGGTCGCCATCTTTGCACTGGGCCTGCTCGCCGGCGTGGCCTCTTTCATCCCCGGGGGTGTGGGTGCGACCGAGGCTGCGATGGTGCTGCTGCTGCACACCCAGGGCGTGAACACGGCCGATGCGCTGACCGCTGCACTGCTGAGCCGCACGCTGCCACTGGCGGTGGGTCTGACGGTGGGTGTGATCGCTCTGGGCGGTCTGGCTTTGCGGCCAGAACAAACTTGAAAGTGGGAGTGGACGAAGGAAGACGCCCTCTTCCATCAACAATCTGCAAACCGAACAGGATGCAAATGAGGCAGGTGCCGGCACACATCTGCATCAAGGCCATCCAGCAAATCGAACCTGCGGCGGTACATCGAGCGTTTTCCTGGCTTGACGGTCGCCAGATCGCGGCGTGCTGGTGCCAGCGGTAGCGTGTAGAAGTCTGGGCCCTGTGTCCGACCTCCACGATCCTCCCACATCGCGTCGTAGTTCTGACTGTCCATGAAGGTACCCTTGAAATAAGGGTGGCGGTGACAACGGGCAGCGTCCGAGACCGCGACCAGTTCGTCCACCTTCAGAAACCGGCAGACGATGCGCAGCATTTCAATCAGAAAGTCTCGTGGACGAAGTCCGTGCAGCGTGTGAGTGAGATCCCGGTAAATGCTCAACGCTTCTTCGCAGTGGCGACCCTGCACAGCGCCGATCGTCGTGACGAGATGGCCAGCGGCGGTTCGGTAAAGGGAAAAGGAGATCGAAAAGGCACGAAAAGGCCCGAGGAACAGACTCATGGTCAACCCTCCTTCACGCAGAAACCATTTGGGCTGATCGAGGACGAGCGCCATTCCTGGACGAACGTGATCCAGCCTGACCAGAACGAGGCGCTCCTGCACGGAAAACAGAAGGGGAATGGCAAGACTGTCGATGGCCGAATAGTGCCCGATGATTCGATGCATCCTTGCTCCCGCTGACCATGTCGCGCATTGATACGGCCAGAGAAGCGCACCCAGTATCTGGGGACGTTCGACCATGATGCGGTTCAGCGCTGAGCCAGGCGGCGCGCCAAGCATTTGCGAAACGGCACGGTGCTCCCTCAAGCCTGCGAACATGAATCGGGCTTGCTGCGCCAAGGTCGTGCGCGAGTCGTCAGACACAAGCCGTCTTGCCAAAGGGAGGAGCGTCATTGGCCCGAGCACCTGTGCCCAGCCTTGGCTATTGCCATTGGAATCCGGTGAGGTCTTCATGGAGGTGTCTAAAGGATGCTGCGGTTGCAGCCCACGTCCCCAATGAGTGCCATGGTGGAGGTCACCCTGGCCGGTTGTATGTTCGATGCTTGAGCAGGGCGTCGGCCAGTGCCGCAGGCCCGAGCCCTCTGACAGCAGCGAAGCTTGCGGGCTTGAAGGGGGGATGTCTGTTCGGCACCGCACTGACCCGGTCTGCCAAGAGCGAATGACCTCAAGGCGCGATGGGCGCCACCCGCGGGCTACCGGAAAAAAAGGTCCCCGGCAGCGCCTTGCCGATCCAGGGTCAGTGGGCTCGCCGCAGCACGGCCTTTTCCAGTTCCAGCACGATCAGCACCATCACCCCAATGCCGACACACGCCAGCAACTGCTGCAGGCTGAGCGCGCGGGTGTTGAACAGCGTCTGCATGAACGGTGCGTAAGTGAAGAGCGCCTGGAGCACCACGACACCTGTCACCGCCAGCAGCACCCTGGGAGT
>JAABRN010000443.1 GCA_011390855.1 Hydrogenophaga sp.
CCTTGCGCATCCACAGTCGAGATCCAGCCGATAGGGCGCGGGACGACGCAGGACTTGAACGGATCGTGCGGCAGGCCGTGGGGTGTTTTACCGGGTTCGTAGTACATGGTCTTCTCCAGTGGTCGGGCGGTGATGCGGCTGGTCAGCTGCAGTTGGACCTGATGTCCTCGGGCACCGGGATGGCTTTGATGCGGTCGGGCTCACCGGGCGGGTGGATCACGAAAGCACGCGTTTCCGTGCCCTCGCAAATGAGGTCTTCTCCGCGCCTGATGGCGTGCTGATGGATGAAAACCTTGTTGCGCCATTCGGCAACGTGTGTGTGCACCTGCAGGCGGTCGCCGTAGGACGCAGGCCGAACGAAGCGCACATGCGTTTCCACCAGCGGCGTACCCACGATGCCCCGCGTGCGCAACAGCTCGCGCCAGGGTGGCACACCACATTGCCGGAAAAAATTCAGCGAAGACGCGTCCATCCATTTCGAGAAGTTTGGGTAGAAGACGATGCCCGCGGGATCGCAGTCACCGAACATCACCTCTACTTCAAAGACGATGGTTTTGGACATGGGTGGAAGAGGTCCAGGAGAGAAGTGTCTTGACCAGAGGTGCCGCGGAACCGGCTTTGCCGGGCCGCTGGCACCGCCCCCTTGAGGTGGTGACGCACCGAAGGCGCGGCGCGGGGGTGGGCCTGGATCCTGCGTGGCGGTGGACCATCACCTTGGAGCCATGCGCAAGGCGCCATCCAGCCGGATCACCTCACCATTGAGGTGTCCATTGGTGACGATGTGTGCGGCCAGCTGCGCAAACTCCTCTGGCTTGCCCAGGCGCGACGGGAAGGGAATGGAAGCCGCCAGCGACTGCTGCACCGGCTCGGGCAATTGCTTCATCAGCGGTGTGGCGAACAGGCCTGGCGCCACGGTGCACACGCGAATGCCGTGCTGCGCCAGGTCGCGCGCCATGGGAAGGGTCATGCCCACCAGGCCGCCCTTGGAGGCGCTGTAAGCCTGCTGGCCCACCTGCCCGTCAAAGGCCGCCACCGACGCGGTGAACATCATCACGCCACGTTCGCCGTCTTCCATCGGGGCCAGCTTCACGCACTCGGCCGCGAACAGACGGCTGATGTTGTAGCTGCCGATCAGGTTGACGTTGATCACCCGGGCGAAGTCTTCCAGCGGAGCGGCGTTGCCGTCTTTGCCCACCACCCGCTTGGCGGTACCAATGCCGGCGATGTTCATCAGGATGCGCGCGGGGCCGTGGGCGCCGGTGGCCTTGGCCAGCGCAGCAATCACGCTCTCGGTGTTGGTGATGTCGCAGCTGCAGGCCACGCCTCCAATTTCTGCGGCAACTTTCTCGGCCAGTTCGGTGTTGACGTCGAGCACGGCGACCTTGGCGCCCTGGCGCGCCAGCTCACGGGCCACGGCCTCGCCCAGGCCGGAGGCGCCACCGGTGACGAGTGCGGCATGTCCTTGGATATTCATGATGGATGTCTCTTTCAGGCTTGGGGTTTGAGGATGTTTGCGGCGGTGTCTGCGTGGAGGGCCTGCACCAGGGCGTCGCGGTGCTTGAGCACCATGCGCTGGTTGATGGAGCCCTTGTCGGTGATCTCGCCCAGGTCGATGGAAGGCGGCTCGCTCAGCAAAATGGCGCGCGCGATGCGCGTGGCGCTGCCGGTGGAGGTCTTGGCGAGCTGGTTGATCACGTTCTGGAAGTGTTCAACCACGTCCGGGTGGTTCAGTACTTCGGCCATGGGCGCGCTGGGCGCCAGGCCGCTGAGCGTGCGCACGTGCTGGGTCGGGAAGATCATGGCGCCCACTTCTTTCAGGTTCAGCCCGGTGAGCACCACGTCCTGCACGTAGGGTGCGCCGGCAGCGATCACCTTGGAGCGCATCGGCCCCACGCTCACGAAGGTGCCGGTGCTCAGCTTGAAGTCTTCGGCGATGCGCCCATCAAAGCGCAGGCCCTTGTGGATGTCGTCGGGGTCGATCCAGGTGACGGCGTCGCCGCTGCAGAAGAAGCCTTCTTCGTCGAAGGCTTCTTGCGTGGCATCAGGGCTGCGCCAGTAGCCCGGCGTGATGTTGGGACCCTTGTAGCGCACCTCGGTTTTGCCATCCATGTCGACCAGCTTGATTTCCAGGCCCGGAGTGGGTACGCCCAGGTCGCCGGCTTTCACATTGGCGCTGTTGACTGACAGTGCAAAGGGGCCGGACTCGGTCATGCCCAGGCCGGTGCACATCACGATCCGTTCCCCGATTTCGCGTTCCTGGCATTCGTGCAACGCGTCCCAGATGGGTTGCGACAAGGCCGCAGCGGCGTAGAAGAACATGCGCACGCGGCTGAGCAGGTTCCTGCGCAGCACGTCGTCGGTCTTCATCACATCGGCGATCACCTCGAAGCCGGTGGGCACGTTGAAGTAAACCGTGGGCGCAATCTCACGCAGGTTGCGCAGCGTCTCGCCCATGAGCGCGGGCACTGGCTTGCCGTCGTCGATATAGAGCGTGCCGCCGTTGTACACCACCATGCCGAAGTTGTGGTTGCCGCCGAAGGTGTGGTTCCACGGCAGCCAGTCCACCAGCACCAGCGGGTCCTGC
>JAABRN010000444.1 GCA_011390855.1 Hydrogenophaga sp.
CTCAAGGCCATCAAGCATCTCAAGGAGCTCGGCTTCACGCTGGCTGAAATCGCGCTGCTGTTGTCCGATCGTGATCGCGGTGAACTCGATGAGCCAGCGATTCAGCGACTGGCTGGAGAGGTCCTTTCCAAAATCGATGAACGCATTGCTGGCTTGCAAGTCATTCGTGCCTATGTGGCACCGGTCGCCGTGGGCGACATGAGCGTGCTGCAGGATGAAGACTGCAACTTCGTGGTTGAATTCATGACCGCTTTGTCTGCTGAGAAAACCAGGCGGCGCGCCTGACCCTGTGCGTGGGTGTCGTGTCTGCATCCTGGTGGTTGGAGTAGGCCCAGCAAGACTTTCCACCTCATCCGTCTTCGGAGAGCTTTGTTGCTTCCGTCTTGTCAAGTTCAATTCAGGTGCGGTTCAAAGGCCATCGCCGGATGCCCGAGTGATGCAGTCGTCCAAATCCGGGCACACGTACCCTCGGAGCTTGCTTTCTCTCGAGGCCGGTCAGGATTGAACCTCAACTGCCCGTAATCAGCCTCCACCTGAGCTTGGCAGCAATTGATCGAACTGGTCTACTGCCCGAAAGCACTGGCCATGACAGACTTCACACAGCTGCCATTGAAAGCGGCCGCCCCTGCGCCGAAGCAAGAACCACGGCCAATGTACTCCTCAGATTTCCGTCTGTTCGGAGATTTCAAGAGCGTCATCAACCTCGATACCCAGGTATCTGACTGTCGACTCCAGCTTGGAGTGACCGCGCAACAGTTGTACGGCTCTGAGGTTTTTGGTGCGTCGATAAATCAACGTCGCCTTGGTCCTTCGCATCGGATGGGTTCCATTTTCGGAACGATCAAGGCAAAGTTCATCCACCCAGTGCCCAAGAATCCGTGCGTATTGCCTGGTTCCCAAGTGGGGCGAATCGTGGAGCCTGCTGGGGAAAAGGAAATCGTTTGACTTCAGGGCAGCCTGCTTGATCCAGGCCTGCAAGGCTTCTCGGGTGACAGCAGTGATCTCGAACTGGATGGGGCGCTTGGTCTTGTGCTGCATGACGATGGCTCGAGTGGCCACCTGGTCCCCATGTGACACGTCACGGACCTTGAGTGCGACGATCTCACATCCGCGCAACTTGCTGTCGATGCCGAGGTTGAAGAGTGCAAGTTCTCGGACCCGACCCTCCATTTGAAGACGCACGCGCAGAGCCCAGATGTCCTTGACCTTGAAGGGGAGCCATTTTCCTGCCGATCTTGCCCACGCTCCTATCCTGCCCATCGCTGATGCAGCGAGAAGTCAATCGTCAAAAGCGGCTCACCAGCTTTCGCTACCTGGCTCTCCCTTAAAAGGTCCCGATAGGTCAGGCGTGACCCAGCCGCCGTAGAAGCCGCCGGGCTGGGACGTGGCCGGCAGGCCGCCTACCGTGCATGTCAGTGCTCGCGCGTAGAAAGCCACACAGTGGGCAAGCGCCTCGGCGCCCGCCAGCGGCTGCGGGTAGCTCCAGGCGTGCGACGACAGTCGGCGGTCACCGTCGAGCAGGCTCCAATAGCGCGCTGGGCCCTTCCATTCGCAGAACGATCCGCCCGGCTCTGGACAAAGCAGATGGCGCTCGACGTCGTCCCACGGGATGTAATACGTCGGCGGATGCGCCGTTTCCAGTACGCGCACCGCTCGGGTGCTGCGCGCCACCGGCATGCCGCCCCAGTCGATGCGCACTTCGCGTGACTCGGCCGCCAGGCGCGGCGGGCGGGGGAAGTCCCAAACCGAGGTCTGGCCGGGCCCGGGGTCAGCTGCAAAGCTTGGTCGCGCCTGGCCGCGCCAGTTCCAATGCTCTCGCGCTGCTTTGAGCCAAGGTGGTGGTGTTGATGCCGTCATCCGGACGAGCCTACCCGAGTGACTCACTGTTTGTGAATTTATGGCTGTTGCTGGATGCGAGATCCATGAGGGCTTCTCATCGTGCAGATGGCCCCCCCGAAATGCGCCAGCGTGATATTCACGCTGCCGCCAGTCACACAGGTCCTGCGGAAAAATGCTGGACGGTACGGCTGGCGGGGGGCAGGTCAGTAGGTAAAACTGTTCAACAAACGGGAAATATCGGCTGGGCATCAGTGCTTGTGCTTCGGCAGCGCCTCACCCGGCTCCTCTGATGGATACTTAAAAAAGAGTTGCACCCGCTGCATAGTCTTGCCCCTCCCTGAGCCCGACCAAGTCCCAGCATGTCCACTGCACCAACCCTACCCTCCCATGCCCGCGTCGTCATCGTGGGCGGCGGTGTCATTGGCACCAGTATTGCCTACCATTTGGCCAAGTTGGGCTGCAACGATGTGGTGCTGCTGGAGCGCGACCAACTCACCTCTGGCACCACCTGGCACGCAGCGGGGCTCATCACCGGCGCTGGAATGTCCGATGAGACTTTGCTCTGGGCCCAGCAATTCACCCGCCGTCTGTACGAGAACCTGGAAGCAGAGACGGGGCTGGCCACCGGGTTCAAACGCATTGGCCACCTTCACCTGGCCACCAACGCCACGCGACGCGAGTCCCAGCGGCGCGAGATGAACTTCTGCCGCTCCCAAGGGGTGGAGAAGCTCGAGGTGGGACC
>JAABRN010000445.1 GCA_011390855.1 Hydrogenophaga sp.
TCTGCCGCTCGGCGCTCTCCCGCTACACACCGGCCGACTTCATTGCGCTGGTGCAAAAGCACGGCATCCCCTTCCACGAAAAGCACAAAGGCCAGTTGTTCTGCGACCGCTCAGCGGAAGACCTGATCCAGATGCTGCTGCGCGAATGCGACGCCGGTGGCGTGCAGCGTTGGCAGCCGTGCGCGGTCAAGGCCGTGCGCGTCAATGGCGAATCCGGGTACGAGATCGACACCGATCGTGGCACCGTGACCAGTCGAGCCGTCGTGATCGCCACGGGCGGGTTGTCCATCCCGAAGATTGGCGCCACGGACTTCGGCTATCGGCTGGCCAAACAGTTTGGCTTGCGTTTGGTAGAGCCGCGCCCCGGCTTGGTGCCACTCACCTTTGATGGCGATGCGTGGGCACCCTATTCGAACCTGGCTGGGCTCGCACTGCCCGTGCAGATCGGTACGGGCGACAAGAAGAATGGCATGACATTCGCCGAAGACCTGCTGTTCACCCACCGAGGCCTCTCCGGTCCGGGTGTGCTGCAAATCTCCAGCTACTGGCAACCGGGTACGCCGATTCGGCTGAACCTGGCCCCCGAGGTGAACCTGCCGGCTGCCCTGGGGGCTGCCAAACAACGCTCGCGCAAGCTGCTGGCCAACGAACTCGCCACCCTCGTACCCAGCCGCCTGGCCGACGCCTGGGTGCATCAAGACAAGGAATGGCAGCGCCCGGTGAGTGAAACCGGCGACAAGGCCCTGGCGCGCCTGGCCGAACACCTGTCGCGCTGGGAAATCACACCCACGGGCAGCGAAGGCTACAAAAAAGCCGAGGTCACGCTCGGTGGCGTGGACACGCGCGACCTCTCTTCGCAAACGATGGAATCCAAGCAGCCGGGTCTGTATTTCATCGGTGAGGTGGTCGATGTGACCGGCTGGCTGGGGGGATACAACTTTCAGTGGGCATGGGCGAGTGCGCATGCCTGCGCACATGCCATTTCGCTGTCAACGCGCTGTTTGCCTCACTCTGCGCATCCAGACCCCTTGCCGACTGCAGGCGAAGGGCTATAATCCAAGGCTTTGCTGGCAAATACCCGTCTGCCAATACTAGTTAATGACGGGACTTTCTGCGGAAACGACGCCTGGGCCCGATCTTCCCGGTCATCCTCTTTCCGCGCAATCTGGATCACTTTCGCCAATGACGACCATCCGTGTAAAAGACAACGAACCCTTCGACGTCGCCCTGCGCCGTTTCAAGCGCACCATCGAAAAACTCGGCCTGCTGACCGATCTGCGCGCCCGCGAGTTCTACGAAAAGCCCACCGCCGAGCGCAAGCGCAAGAAGGCCGCCGCCGTCAAGCGCCATTACAAGCGTGTGCGCTCGATGCAGCTGCCCAAGAAGCTGTACTGATCGCCCTGCTGCCGCCCAGCCTCGCTGGAACGGCACAGAAAAAACCCGCTCGGGACGCCGCAGCGGGTTTTTTTGTTTCTGTGTGGCCTGCCATTCGTTTCCTCACCCCAGCTGCAAGCGCTGCACCAGCGCCTGCGCTGCCTCGTGCAAGGCGGCCTCGAAGTCGCCGCGCAAGGGGTGTCCATCGCGCCAACGTGGCGTCATCACCGCCACCTGAAAGGGAATGGCCACGGTAAGGGGGCGCACCACCAGCCCCTCGCCTGCCATGGCCAACGCCGTGAGTGGGTTGACGATGCCCAGACCCAGGCCTTCTCGCACCAACGCACAGACCGACACCGCGCTGGCGGTTTCCAGCCGCAGCTCGCGCTGCACGCCTTCGCCTTCAAACAAGGCGTCAATCTGCAGTCGGTAAGGGTCGGCCGGTGCCAGACTGATGAAGGATTGCCCCTGAAAATCGGCAGGGGCCAGCCGTGTGCGGGCGCACAGGGGGTGCGTCACCGGCAACACCGCCACCTCGTCGGCCACCAGCAGCGGCTGCCAGTCGCAGGCGCTAGGAGGCTCTCTGCGCTCGCTCAGGCCCAGGTCAAAGCGCTGCTCCGAGAGGGCCGCTTCAAGCTGCGGCGAATCCAGTGGCGCCAGGCTGACCGCCGCTTCCCCCTGCCGGCCGACAAATCGACGGATCGCATCTGGCAGCAGCGCATGGGCCAGTGCGGGCAGGCAGGCGACCTGAAGGCGACCATGGGCATAGCTGCGCAGTGCCACGGCGGTCGACGCAATGCGATCCAGCCCGAGGTACGACAGGCGCACTTCTTCCATCAAGACCAGCGCGCGCGCCGTCGGCTGCAGGCGGCCCTTGCGGCGATCGAACAGCACCAGGCCCAGCACCTGTTCCAGCCGTGCGATTTCGCGGCTCACCGTGGGTTGTGAGGTGTGCAGCAGTTCGGCGGCGCGCGTGACGTGCCCTGCCTGCATCACGGCACGAAACACTTCAATCTGGCGATGGGTCAAATTCATATCAAGAATGAATATAGATTTGAAAAAAAAGCATTTTGCAACATGATCTTAAAAGCGCATCATCCGATCCATGAACCCTTTTGACCCCGCCACCCTCACCCGTCTGGCCCACGAACACGGTACCCCTCTGTGGGTGTACGACGCACCCACCATCCGCCAGCGCATC
>JAABRN010000446.1 GCA_011390855.1 Hydrogenophaga sp.
GGAACATCCACATGAACAACCCGTTTGAGCTGATGACCGAAACCATCCGCGTGCTCATCGCCGACGACCACCGCATCGTGCGAGAGGGCCTGAAGCAGATTCTGGCCGACGCTTCAGATGTGCAACTGGTGGCCGAGGCACAGACCGGGCCGGACGTGCTGGAGCGGGTGAAGGCCTTGCGCGGAAGCGAGGGCATTGATCTGGTGCTGCTCGATATCGCCATGCCGGGCCTGGATGGACTGGACGTGCTGCTGGTGCTCAAGCGAGAACACCCAAGGCTGCCGGTGCTCATGCTCAGCACCTACCCTGAAAAGCAGTATGCGGTGCGCTGCATCCGCATGGGGGCATGTGGCTACCTGAACAAGAGCGCAGACCCTGACGACATGCTGGCCGCCGTGCGCAAGGCGGCCGCCGGTGGCGTTTTCCTCACGCAGGACACCGCTGAAGCACTCGCCGCCGCCGTGGGCAGTACGGGTGCACAAGGCGGGCCAGAGGCGTTGTCGCATCGCGAGCATCAGGTCTACCGGCTGCTCACCAAAGGGCAGACCGTGAGCGAAATTGGTGCGCAGCTGGGCCTGGCGCCCAACACCGTGAGCACTTACCGTGCGCGCATCCTGGAAAAGACCGGCGCCAAAAACGATGTGGAGCTGGCGCTGTACGCCGAACGGCATGCGCGTTCGGCGCCGAGTGCCTCCTGACGAGCCTTTAGAGGTCCGTACATCACCGTTTTGTAGGGCTGGCCCTACACCTTGTAGCGATGGTTCGATGAATCGAGGTGCTGTGGTCAGATGATGCCTGGGCCGGGGCTGGGCTGGCTCGCACCTTGCACGTCTGTGGTGGTCTTCAACTACCTGGCGAGGTTTTCGTGTCCACATCCCATGACCCCTTCAATGCAGACGCCCCCTTGAACATGCGCTGTGGCTGTGGGCGCGCCCACACGCTGGCCGAGCACATCCGGGCGTTCGGTGAGGCGCCGCAAGCCGCATCCGCACCGGCCGTCCTGGCATCTCGCGCCGGCATGGACGTCGAACAGGCCCGGGCGTCGGACTTCATGGAAGCCGCGCTGGTCAAGGCACTGTTTCCCCAGGAACCTCTGCGCCGGGCCTTCCTCAAGGCGGTGGGCCGCCGAACCGCCATGGCCGCGATCGCCAGTGCTTTTCCCATGGGCGCCTTGCAGGCCTTTGCGCAGGAGAAGCAACCACTGGAAAAGTCCGATCTCAAGATCGGCTTCCTGCCGATCACCTGCGCCACGCCGCTGGTGGCGGCCGACCCGCTGGGCTTTTATGCCAAGGAAGGCTTGAAGGTCTCCCTCAACCGCACCGCAGGATGGGCTGTGGTGCGCGACAAGACCCTGGCCGGCGAATTTGACGCCGCGCACATGCTCTCGCCCATGCCGCTGGCCATCACCATGGGCCTGGGCGCCGACGCCACGCCCATGGTCATGCCCGCCATCGAGAACGTCAACGGCAACGCCATCACCTTGCACATCAAGCACAAGGACAAGCGCGACCCCCGCACCTGGAAGGGCATGAAATTCGCCATCCCGTTCGACTACTCGATGCACAACTTCCTGCTGCGCTACTACCTGGCTGAAAACGGCATTGACCCCGATACCGACGTGCAACTGCGCGTGATGGCGCCGCCGGACATGGTGGCCAACCTGCGCGCCGAGAACATCGACGGCTTCATCGTGGCCGAGCCGTTCAACCAGCGCGCTGTGTTCGATGGCGTGGGCTTCATCCACAAACTCACCAGCGAACTCTGGGACAACCACCCCTGCTGCGCCTTTGCAGCCACGCGCTCGTTTGTGGAGAGCAACCCCAACACCTTTGCGGCGCTGTTCCGCGCCATCGTGAGCTCCACAATGCACTGTTCGCAAATGGACAACCGCAAGGAAGTGGCCGCCGCCATCGCCGGCCCGAACTACCTCAACCAGCCCATCACGGTCCTGGAGCAGGTGTTGCTGGGCCGCTTTGCTGACGGACTGGGCAATGTGCGCAACGAACCCAATCGCATCAACTTCGACCCCTTCCCCTGGCAGTCGATGGCGGTGTGGATGCTCACGCAAATGAAGCGCTGGGGCTATGTGAAGCAGGACATCAATTACGCGCAAGTGGCCGAACAGGTTTTTCTTGCCACCGATGCCCGCAAGCGCATGGCTGAGCTGGGCTTCACCGCGCCCGCCAGCAACAGCAAGACGCACGTGATCATGGGCAAGACCTTTGATCCGTCCAAGCCAGAGGCCTACGTGAAGTCCTTCGCCATCGGCAAAGGCTGAACACGGTTCAATTTCGTGCCTGCCCGCGCGGCAGGCGACCCCTTTTGGTGCATGGGCTGCCGCGCCGCAACAAACACCGAGCTGCAGGTCGCTCAGTTGCCTTGGTTAGGACTTCTTGTTTTGCCGAGCACGCCCCTGTGCCAACCCTTGCACGCCCGCAACCGGACAATTTGTAGGGCCAGCCCTACGCCAGGTCGAGGCTCGCACTGCGAATTGCGGAGGTGTCCTCCTGACGGGCAGGCAAACCGTCGAACTGGCCCGTCACTTGCTGGGTTAAAGGTGTCTTCAACTCA
>JAABRN010000447.1 GCA_011390855.1 Hydrogenophaga sp.
ACCGCCTGGGCGCCGCCGTGCAAAAGGCGATTGCCCACCCTGACGTCCGCGACAAACTCACCGCCATGGGTCTCACGGTCGGCTACATGAGCAGCGAGCAACTCGGCGCCCGCGAGCAAGCCTACGGCAAGGTCTGGGCCAAGATCATCAAGGACAGCGGCTTCCAGCCGCAGTGAGCTGCCGGACCAAAGGTGTTCGCAGGCGACCGTCCAGGGCACCCGCGGAACCGGCTTTGCCGGGCCGCCAGGTGCGCCCCCTGCAAGGGGGTGACGCCGAAGGCGGCGCGGGGGTTAGCCCGCCAGCAAACGGTGCACCAGATCCGGCGTGCTGTGCGCCTGGTACTTGCGCATCAGGCGTGCCCGGTAGATCTCCACCGTGCGCGGGCTGATGCCCAGCGCCTTGCCAATTTCCTTGCTGGTGAGGCCGTCCATCAGAAAGGCGGCCACTTCGCGCTCGCGGGCGGTGAGTTCGGCCTTGACCATGCGGCGTGAGCTCAGGTCCTCAAAGCTCCAGATGCCGGCCTCGTGCGGGGCTTCGCGTTGCAAGGCACGTCCGGTCACGTGGCACCAGAAGGTCTCGCCCTTGAGCCGACCATCCACCCGTTTCATGATGCGGTTGTCGGCATAGGTGCCGTTGCGCCCCAGCAGCGGTGACATGCGGGCTCCCGTGCGTTCAAACTCGTCTGCGCTGGGGTACAGGATCTGGAAGCTCTGGCCCACCAGTTGCTCGCGCGCCGCGCCGAACATTTCGCACAGCACCTGATTGCAATCGATCATGGTGCGCTGGCGCGAAAGGGCCAGGCCAATCGGCGCCAGTTCGAACGCCAGGCGGTAGTCGATGTCCAGAGGGGCAGGGTTAGTCATTACGGCAAACTACGTATGTCGTTACGTAGTATCGTATCTGCCATCACTTAAAAACCATGGAGCCATCGACGTGAACAAGATTTACCCGAGCGCAACCGAGGCCCTCAAAGGCGTGGTGGCCAACGGCCAGCTCATGGCCGTGGGCGGTTTCGGTCTTTGCGGCATTCCCGAAGCCCTGATCGACGCCCTGCGCGACAGCGGCGTCAAGGACCTCACCGTCATTTCCAACAACGCGGGTGTCGACGGCTTTGGTCTGGGCAAACTGCTGGAAACGCGGCAGATCAGCAAGATGATTTCCAGCTACGTGGGCGAGAACAAGGAGTTCGAGCGCCAGTACCTGGCTGGTGAACTTCAGCTCGAATTCACGCCTCAGGGCACGCTGGCCGAGAAGCTGCGCGCTGGCGGTGCTGGCATCCCGGCGTTCTTCACCAAAACCGGTGTGGGCACTCTGGTGGCCGAGGGCAAGGAGCTGCGCGAGTTCGACGGCGAAATCTATGTGATGGAACGCGCGCTGGTGCCTGAGGTGTCGCTGGTGAAGGCGCACCGGGCCGATAAAAGCGGCAACCTGCAGTTCCGCCTGACCGCGCGCAACTTCAACCCGGCCGTGGCCATGGCAGGCAAGGTCTGCATCGTGGAGGTGGAAGAGATTGTGGAAACGGGGGAAATGGTTCCGGACCAGATCCACCTGCCAGGCATTTACGTGCACCGCATCGTGCACAACCCGAATCCGGAAAAACGCATCGAGAAGCGCACCATCACCGAAAAGGCGGGAGTCTGAACATGCCCTGGAATCAAGACCAAATGGCGGCCCGCGCCGCCCACGAACTCGAAGACGGTTTTTACGTCAACCTCGGCATCGGCATCCCCACACTGGTGGCAAACCACACCGGTTCCAAGGAAGTCTGGCTGCAGAGCGAAAACGGCATGCTGGGCATCGGCCCTTTCCCGACAGAAGACGAAGTCGATGCCGACCTGATCAACGCTGGCAAGCAGACGGTGACCACGCTGCCAGGTTCCAGCATCTTCGGCAGCCACGACAGTTTCGCCATGATCCGCGGCGGCAAGATCAACCTGTCGATCCTGGGTGCCATGCAGGTCAGCGAAAAAGGCGACCTGGCCAACTGGATGATTCCCGGCAAGATGGTCAAGGGCATGGGCGGCGCCATGGATCTGGTGGCAGGTGTGAAGCGCGTCATCGTGCTCATGGAACACGTGGCCAAGAAGAAAGACGGTACCGAAGACATGAAGATCCTGCCCGCCTGCACCTTGCCCCTGACCGGCGTGGGCGTGGTCGATCGCATCATCACCGACCTGGGTGTGATGGACGTGACGCCTGAAGGCCTCAAGCTGGTGGAACTCGCCCCGGGCGTGACGCGCGAATTCATCCAGTCCAAGACCGGCGTCACATTGGTCTGACCGGTCATCGCGTACCCGGTCCGCACCGGGTGCGTCTTCACCCTGCGCCTGGCTGGACGCAGGGTGAAAGCGGGTAGGCCCAGCACTCCTGGGCACCTGTACAGGGCAGTCCAGTTGCCACGCCCAGCTGACCTTTCTCTCGCTCGCTGCATCCTGCCTTGGCCGGCGACTTTTTTGTGGTGAGTGCTGCGGAGCAGTTCCCTCGTCCAGATGGCCGACATGCAAATGCGGCTTTGTCCTACGGGCGCGCGCCTGCTGTCTCGGTATCGTCAGGTGCTTGGCAACCCCAC